>DBGBJN010000269.1:0-2626 GCA_048449885.1 Collinsella sp. | reverse complement strand
CCCGACCGAGCTCGCCCTTTCGCGCAAGCTCAACGAGCTCACCGACCTCATCGCCAGCTGCGCTCGCGACCGCGCCCCGTTCCGTCTGACGCACTTTGCTGAGGAACTCGCCGGCGACTTCCACAGCTTCTACGCTGCCTGTCAGGTGCTGCCGAGCGAGGGCCGTCCCGTCGACCCCGAGCTTTCGCGTGCCCGTCTGGCCGCTTGCGACGCCGTCCGCGTGACGCTCGCCCTGGTGCTCACCCTTGTTGGTGTCTCCGCTCCCGAGCAGATGTAAGCTGCGGGTCATTTAACCGTGTAGGTTCGGCTTTGCTGAGCCCTATAAGCCCGATCTCCATGCGGAGGTCGGGCTTTTTGCAAACGCCGACGTATTGACGAATTTGGAACTGCTGGAAATACGAAACTATGCCGGTTTACTACGATGAATTGAGATATTCCAACCACGCCGACTTTTCGCTAAAAAGTGCAAGGCATCTACCTGCGGTTTTAGTTCAACAAGTTTCGTTGTGGTCGCGGTTGAGCGATTCATCGTAGTAAACCGCCATAGTTTTGGCGGAGACAGTCAGATTTGTGGGTGTTAAACCAAAGAGTGTCCCTTTTGACTAGTCGTTTAAGAGCGTTCCCAATGACTAAGTTGCAGGTGGCGGCGGTTGTGTTACACTAACGCTGCGTATATGACGCAATCATCTCGATACAGATCAATGATGTCCGTCGTTTTGAACGGAACTAGACTGTTTAGCCGCCCTGAAGGTTTATGCAGGGAGCATGTGATCACAGGGCTTGAAAAGAAAGTTGAGCAAACACTGTGTCTGATCAACAGCAAGAAAACGAAATAACGACGACGCAAGCCGCTCCCGCTGCACCGGTTGCGTCGGACCAGGTCGCGGCGCCCGCGCAAGCCTCGGCTCCTGAGACGCCCAAGGCTGCTTCGACGCCTACGCCTGCAACGGCTGAGAAGGCCGTGCCTGCAACTGGTGAGGAGGCTGCTCCGGCAAAGCCCAAGCGCACGCGCCGCGCGGCCAAGCCTGCCGCTGACGGCGAGGAGGTCACCAAGCCCAAGCGCCGTACCACGCGCACGACGCGCGCCAAGCGCACCGTTGCAGCTGACTCCTCGGCGCCGATTTCCGATGAGGTCGCGCAGGCACGTGCGTTGGCGCAGATTAGCGAGGCTCAGGTGGTGCGCGCCCGCCGTCGTGCTGCCGAGCGCGAGGCTGCGGCTCTGACCGAGCTCGCAGCTCCGTCTGTGCCCGAGACGCCTGCCGCCGACCAGCCGACCGAGAAGCCGGTACCGCGCACACGCCGTCGCACGGCTGCTAAGGCCGAGCAGGTTGCTGAACAGGTAACCCCCGAGCTCACTGAGGCTTCGGTCCGTTCCGCGGCAGGGGAGGGCACATCGCCTGTTGAGCCCGCTGCGCCTGTCGAGGCCAGCGAAGTCCCCGTTGTCGATCCGGCTTTGCGCCCGCACCGTCGCGGTCGCAAGCCCAAGGCCTTCGTCGAGGCCGAGAAGGCCGCAGCCGCAGCCGTCGCCGCTCGGGATGCTGCGGCGATCGCCGAGTCTGCAACCGTTGCCGACGCGCCCGTCCAGGATGCTGCGACTTCCGAGGCCGTTTCTGCCGATGCCGAGCCTGCCGACGTCCGTCCCGGTCGCAGCCGTCGTACTGCTGCTAAGCGCACGTCCAAGGCCAAGGCTGCCAAGAAGGGTGCGTCCGAGGATTCCGCCGAGATGACCGCCGATGCATCGATTGATGTCGCCGAGCCCCAGGACGTCGAACAGTCTGCGTCCGAGAAGCCCAAGCGCGGTCGTAAGAAGTCCGCTAAGGCCAAGGCGTCCGAGCAGCAGGCCGAGGCCGAGCTGCAGGGCGATTCCAAGGCCGAGGCCAGCGATGATACTGCGGCTAACGCCGATGCCGCCGCAACCGATGGCGCCGCGCCCGCCGAGGCCGAAGACGGCGCTCGCCCCAACCGTCGCCAGCACAAGCGCAACGACGAGCGCAATGAGCGCAAGGACGACCGCAACAACGACCGCCGCAACCGCCAGCGCGATCGCAAACAGCGCAACAAGGAGCGCAACGCCGCCCCCACCGAGCCCACGCTTTCGCGTGAGGAACTCGCGGCCATGAAGGTCGCCGAGCTGCGCGAGAAGGCCAAGGAGTTCGAGATCGAGACGACCGGCAAGAAGAAAGCCGAGCTCGTCGAGGAGATCTACGTCACCGCCGCGAAGGCCGAGGGCTTCCGCGACATCAAGGGCATCCTGCAGATTCGTCCGGACAGCTCCGGTATCATCCATGCCCATGGCTACATGAAGTCCAACGACGACGCCTTCGTGCCCGCCTACCTCATCCGCTCCGCGCGCCTGCGCACGGGCGACGTCATCGAGGGCTCGCTGCGTCCTTCGCGCGGCGGCGACAAGCGCGCCGGCCTCGCCAAAATCACGACCGTCAACGGTCTAGACCCCGAGCAGATTCGCAACCGCCCCAAGTTTGGTGACCTCACCCCGGTCTATCCCAACGAGCCGCTGCGCATGGAGCACGGCAAGGACTCCATTACCGGTCGCGCCATCGACATCGTGTCGCCGATCGGCAAGGGTCAGCGTGGCCTGATCGTGTCCCCGCCCAAGGCCGGCAAG
>DBGBJN010000268.1:0-7052 GCA_048449885.1 Collinsella sp. | reverse complement strand
GACTTCTAGTCTCACGGGGGCGTGGCGGAATTGGCATACGCAGGAGACTTAAAATCTCTCGCCGCAAGGATTGTGGGTTCGAGTCCCACCGCCCCTACCATATGGAGCTTTCGAGCCCGTGTCCCCAAGGGATGCGGGCTCGTTTCTTTTACACGCCGGTGGGGCTCTAAGTTGCGGTGGAATAGTTCCTGTTTTGGCAGTTTACCAGCCCATTTAGGAACTATTCCACCGCAACTTAGGTTGGTATTCCCACATTTTCCGATGGAAAAACGTGGCTGTCTCCCACATTTTCCGATGGAAAAACGTGTCTGTCTCCCACATTTTCCGATGGAAACGCCCAAATGGCCTTATACTAGCCGAGAGGGTTGGGAGGCAATATGCAGCGACAGCTTATGAGTGAACTTATCGCTTGGAAATCAAGGGCGAATCGCAAACCTCTCTTGCTTAAGGGAGCCCGCCAGACAGGAAAGACTTGGCTTCTTAACGAATTCGCAAGCCAGCAGTATCGAAACGTCATTCGTTTTGACTTTATGCTCGAGCCGAGCACACGCTCGCTGTTCGATGGGAACCTCGACCCCAAGCGCATCATCTCCCAGATAGAACTCCTACGTGGCCAAACCGTAACGCCGGAAGACACGCTCATCATCTTCGACGAGATCCAAGAAGCGCCACGCGGGATCACCTCGCTCAAGTACTTCAACGAGCTTGCGCCCGAATACCACATCGTGGCAGCCGGTTCCTATATGGGCCTCGCGCTCCGACGCGAAAATGAGTCATTTCCCGTCGGTAAAATCGACCAGCTCACCATGCGTCCCATGGGGTTTGCCGAATTCGTTCGTGCCGTCGACGGCAACCCGCTCGCCGACGCCATCCTTGCCGCAGACATGAACCTTCTGGCAAACGTTGCCGAAAAGCTCGAACACTTGCTCAAGGAATACCTTGTTGTCGGCGGTATGCCCGAAGTTGTCTCCGCTTTCGCCGAGACACGCGACTTCATCGAAGCCCGAAGGCTTCAGCAGCAAATCATCGAGGCTTACGAATCCGATTTTGGCAAACATGCACCCGCCCGCATCGTCGAGCGCATGAGGTTGGTTTGGAAATCCCTTCCCGGCCAGCTTGCAAAGGAGAACAAGAAGTTTGTCTATGGCGCCCTTCGCCCCGGAGCGCGCGCACGCGATTTCGAGGAAAGCCTCCAGTGGCTCACGGACTACGGAATCGTTCATAAGGTGCCACGTGTTTCCGCTCTAAAGGCACCGCTCTCGAGCTACGAAGACCTCTCGGGCTTCAAACTGTTCTGCATCGACACCGGCATCCTCGGAGCGCTCTCCGGTCTCTCTCCGGCCATCGTTCTTAACGGATCCGCTGTTTTTACCGAGTTCAAAGGTTCGCTGACCGAACAATACGTCGCGCAGGAGCTTTTGCTCCAGGACAAAACTCCCGCGTATTGGTCCTCTACCTCTGGCAATGCCGAAACCGACTTTGCCATCGACCATGCGGGAACCGTGCTTCCGCTTGAGGTCAAGGCGGCAGAGAACCTTAAAGCGAAGAGTCTGAAAATAGCCTGCGAAAAATTCAAGCTCGAGCGTTGCGTGAGGAGCTCCCTGGCGGCATATAGAGACGAGGGCATGCTCGTCAATATTCCGCTTTGGGAGATTGGGCAGATCGACAAGCTGGCATAGGCGCTGTGGGGACGCCCCGCAAGGACTGTCCCCAGGTGCCGGCAGAAAAGGAACGTCCCCAGGTGCCGGCTGTTGAGTTGCGGTGGAATAGGGACTGTTTGGTGCCCGAAAGGGCGATTTTAGTCCGTATTTCACCGCAACTTATGAGGGGATGGTTAAAGGGCGCTGAGGCTGGGGGTCCAGGCGATGGTGGGGGTTGTGCCGTCGAGAGTCTCGTTGATGGTGGCGGCCATGCCGGCGAGGAGGCTGTTCTCGCTTACGGTGAGCGTGTCGTAGCCGCCGGCTCGCATAAGCTCGCGAATCACCACGGCACCTGCCAAGATCACGCCCGCGCGCTTGGGTTGCACGCCCGGCAACGCGGCAATGCCCGCAACATCCAGCGCGGACATGCGCTCGATAGCGGCCGAAACCTGCTCCAGCGAAAGCTCGCGCAGGTGCACAAAGCTCGAATCATACGGCTCCAGCTCGTGAACGAGTGCCACGAGCGTGGTGACGGTACCACCCACCGCGACCAGGCGCTCGGCGCGCTCAAAGTCGACAGGCAGGCTCTCAAAATAGCCCGCAAACTGCTCGTTTGCCCAGCTGGCAGCAGCCGCAAGCTCGTTCGTCGACGGCGGCAGCGCCGAGAAAAACCGCTCGGTCACGCGACGGCAACCGATGTCCAGTGAGCGCGTTCCCTCCAGCGCAAAGACCCCGCGCTCCGGAGCGTATACGCCCGTCGCGAGCTCCGTGGAGCCGCCGCCCGAATCGGCGACGATGATGCGCTCGCCAGCAAAGTCGTGTGCCACGCCAAAAAACGTCAGGCGCGCCTCGACCTCGCCCGGAATCACCTGCGGTTCGAGCCCCAGATCGCGCAGACCGTCCAGCAGCAGCGCGGCATTGGACGCATCGCGCGCGGCACTCGTGCAGGTGGTGCAGACGCACGCGGCCCCAAAGGTACGGGCTTCGTCCACAAACATGCGGCACGCAGCGAGCACGCGCTCAACGGCCGCCTCGCAAAAGCGCCCCGTCGCGTCCACGCCCTCGCCCAAGTCGGTGATCTCGGTATGCTTGGACGATTCCACGATCACCCCGGCCTCGACCTGCGCCAACACCAGTCGCGACGACACCGTTCCCAGGTCAATCGCGGCCACCTTATATCGTTTGCAATTTGTCATTGCGGGCTCCCCTCCGGGCGCTACTCGCCTACTCGCCGCTGGACGCGACCGTCTGACCCTCGACGCCGTTAAATCCAAACAGCATGTCGAGCGTCTGAATGTACCACGGCGCGTCCTTGCCGACTTCCTCAATCTCCTTGGCCACTTCGCTGGCCTTCTTGGCGTTTGAGGACTTTTTGCTCGACGACGAATCCGAATCCTCGTCCAGACCCTGTACTTCAATCCTCTTTTCGCCGGGCATCACCATGCCCAGTTCCCGTGCCCGATCCTTAATGCCCTCTTCCGAGAGCCACTTGTCAGTGTCTTTTTTCATCTCATCTCTGTATTGCTCGCGAATCTCGACCTGCTTGGCCAAGATGTCGTTCGAGCGTTTTGCAACGTACAGGTCGCGCACGGGGAAATACAGGCTCACGAGCGCCAGAGTCACCACGATACCGATAAACAGCGGACGCAGAGAGCCATGCGTAAAGTCATAGATTGCCTTGACCACCGCATTGTCGTTGGCGTAGCGCATAAAGTCCGAGCCCGAAAGACGGTTCGAGGGCCTGCTCGACCTATCGTGCGTTTGAGCCGACGAGCGCTGAGCATGCGACGAACGTGCCGGGCGCACCGGTCCATCTGACGAAGTATTCACTTGAGCATTGGGGCGCGAGGTACTTGTCGGGCGCTGCATGGAGCGGTCGGCGCCAGCGTAGGCGGACCCACCGAGCTGCACCGTGCGCGCACGGCGAGGCGACGGCTCGCGCGAACCGGCGGAATAGTACCTGTTGTCGTAAATCTGATCCATGTGCGCCTTGTGCGGTTGAGGTTTGTTTGCGCTAAGTATTCTAGTTATAGCACGAGCGCGCGCACCGCCTTCGCCAGCCTTTGCTCGACATAAAAAAGGCGCTGAGCCATATGGCCCAGCGCCCAATGACGGCCATCAGAAATGGAGCGGAGCCGAGTCAACCCCGCCCCCCCCGAGCACCACTTGTTTAGCGAATGTTGTAAAACGCGGCCTTGCCGGCGTAGCGCGCGCTGCCCTCGAGCTCGTCCTCGATGCGGATGAGCTGGTTGTACTTGGCGATACGGTCGCTGCGGCACGGGGCGCCCGACTTGATCTGGCCGGCGTTGACACCCACGACCAGGTCGGCGATTGTGGAATCCTCGGTCTCGCCGGAGCGGTGGCTCACGATGCAAGCATAGCCGGCCTCCTTGGCGGTTTCGATGGCCTCGAGCGACTCGGTGAGCGTGCCGATCTGGTTGACCTTGACCAGAATCGCGTTGGCGGCACCCAGCTCGATGCCCTTCTTGAGGCGCTCGGTGTTGGTGACGAACAGGTCGTCGCCTACGAGCTGCACCTTATTGCCAATGCGGCGGGTAAGCTCGACCCAGCCGTCCCAGTCCTCCTCGGCCATGCCGTCCTCGATGGAGATGATGGGATAGGTGTCGACGAGCTTCTCCCAGTAATCGACCATCTGAGCGCTCGTATACTCAACGCCCTCGCCCTTGAGCTCGTACATGCCGGTCTCGGCGTTGTAGAACTCGGTCGAGGCTGGGTCCATGGCGTACATGAAGTCGACGCCGGGCTTAAAGCCGGCTTTCTCCACGGCCTTGGTGATGTACTCGAACGGCTCGGCATTGGTCTTGAGGTTGGGCGCAAAGCCGCCCTCGTCGCCCACGCCGCCGCCCAGGCCGGCCTCGTGCAGCACGCCCTTGAGGGTGTGGTAGACCTCGGCGCACCAACGCAGGCCCTCGGCAAAGCTCGGGGCGCCCACCGGCATGATCATGAACTCCTGGAAGTCAACGTTATTGTCGGCATGCACGCCGCCGTTGAGGATATTCATCATAGGTGTGGGCAGCAGGTGGGCGTTGACGCCGCCCAGGTACTGGTACAGCGACAGGCCCGACGACTCGGCAGCGGCGCGGGCAACGGCCAGCGACACGCCCAGGATGGCGTTGGCACCGAGCTTGGTCTTGTTGGGGGTACCGTCCGCGGCAATCAGTGCGGCATCGACGGCGCGCTGGTCGAAGGCATCGAGGCCCACGACGGCGTTAGCGCACTCGTTGTTGACATGCTCGACGGCCTGCGAAACGCCCTTGCCCAGGTAGCGGCCCTTGTCGCCATCGCGCAGCTCGCAGGCTTCAAAGGCGCCGGTCGAAGCACCCGAAGGCACCATTGCGCGGCCAAAGCTGCCGTCCTCGAGCACAACCTCGACCTCGACGGTGGGATTGCCGCGGCTGTCGAGCACCTCGCGACCGTAGACGTCCAAAATATCGCTCATGTTGTCTCCCTCTCACTTGGAAACGTAGTGGATGCAAGCGACCGGCTGACCGTGCACCGTCGGTGCGCCTCCGTAAGTTAGCCATGTCGCACTTTTTGCATTATGCCCTAAGTTAGCCGAGGGATACACTTGATTTTCGAAAAATTTAGCGGGAACGATGAGGCGCGTCAGCCCGTCGTTCCCGCAGTCTTACTCCTCTGCCTTTGCTGCGTCCCACAGGTCGTTGAGCCCATGGGTCGAAAGCTCGGCAAGATCAACATGGGCATCGGCCGCCATCTGCTCCATTGCAGCCCAACGGCGACGGAACTTGGCCGTGCTGGCACGCAGGGCGCTCTCGGCATCAATCCCCTCTTTGCGCGCAACGTTGACAAGGGCAAAGAGTAGGTCACCAAACTCCATCTCGCGCTCAGGCGTTCCGGGAGCCTCGGCCTCAAACTCGGCACGCTCCTCGGCAACCTCGTCCCACACATCCTGGACCGTCTCCCACTCAAAGCCCACGGCCGCCGCCTTGCGCGAGACCTTTTGCGCTTGCATCAGCGCCGGCAGGTGCGTGGACACGCCGTCGAGCAGCCCCTCGGGCGCGGCCTCGCCTGCCGCCACGGCCTTGTCCTTGGCGGCCTTCTCGGCAAGCTTGACCTCATCCCAAATCTTGAGTACCTCGTCGGAGCTGTCGGCATCCGCATCGCCAAACACGTGCGGATGACGGCGAATGAGCTTGGCGTCGATATCGCGCGCCACGTCGGCCAGCGTAAACTCGCCGGCGTCGGCAGCAATCTGCGCATGCAGCACGACCTGCATGAGCACGTCACCCAGCTCCTCGCGCAGGTGAACCGCGTCGTCCGCCTCGATGCAGTCGAGTGCCTCGTAGGCCTCCTCGATCATGTTCTTGCCAATGCTGCGGTGCGTCTGCTCACGGTCCCACGGGCAGCCATCGGGCTGACGCAGACGCCAGATGGTCTGCACCAGATGCTGCAGCTCGGCCGACGCATCGACCAGCGTGGACAGATCGCGCGAGCCCTCGGCATTTTGCTGAGTCATGTGCTGCGCCATGGTTAGTCCTCCTCCAGGATCACGTGGCGAAACGCGCCGCCCTCGTAGATGCCGTAACTGTGCGTACCGTCCTTGGGAATGCTCACACTGCCGGGGTTGAAGAGCCACAGGCCCGGGTGCGCGGCGCTTTCCTCGTTGACCTTGATGTGCGTGTGACCGTAAACGAGCGCGGAGCCCCCGGGCAGCGCGGGCGCGTGGTCGACGCTGTTGTGCATGCCGGCGCCAAAGACATGGCCGTGCGTCAGGAACAGCTCGCGGCCGGTCTCGTCGAACAGCGTGGCGTAGTCGGCCATGACGGGAAAGTCGAGGACCATCTGGTCGACCTCGGCATCGCAGTTGCCGCGTACCGCGATGATGCGGTCGGCCAGGGCGTTGAGCAGCGGGATCACGCGCTTGGGGGCGTAATCGCGCGGCAGGTCGTTGCGCGGACCGTGATAGAGCAGGTCGCCCAGCAGCACGATGCGGTCGGGCTGCTCGGACTCGATGGCGGCAATCAGGCGCTCGGCCCAATATGCCGAGCCGTGGATGTCGGAGGCGATGAGGTATTTCATGGGGAGATCCTTTCGAATGGGGTTGATATGGCTGGGCGCAGGATGTCGCCACCAGCCGCGTTATTCAAATCGCAGTGCCACGGCTTGTGCCGCCTGCATCACGCGCTGGAGCGGCACATTGTGCTCGCGGGCGAGACGGGCGCAGTCCTCGTACTCGGGCGCTGCACGCTCGCTGCCGTCGGGCAGGGTTGCCACCTTGACGGACACCTCGCCCCATAGCGTCGTTACGCGCTCAAAGCGGCGTGGCAGGCAAACGCGCTCCATGACCTGGCGACGAATGCCGTTGGTCGTGGTTTCCAAAAAGATAATCGTCTGCAGGCGCTCGATATCCTCGTGAGCACAGATTACCTG
>DBGBJN010000267.1:0-3582 GCA_048449885.1 Collinsella sp. | reverse complement strand
CAGGTACGGGTGTGCATGGAATGCTCGTCGATGGGACGGGTCTGGCTCATACCAGTGATCCTCCTTTATGGATCTGTGCCGCCCCGTGTCGTTCCGGGCGGCGTCGTACAGATTTGCCCAGCCTGCGTAAACCGCGCAGCCGGACATGGCGTTCTATCTTATCGCACCTGCGTCGATGTGCCGCGGAAAAGTAGCTCCTGCCCAAAGACTTGACGGAGACGAAACAATTGACGCACCGCGGCACCCGCCCGCGCTATTCACGTGCGACAATATGCCCCAATAAAACAGCACTTGGAAAGGCCCGTCATGACTGCACGCCTCATTGTTATGGATATCGACTCCACGCTCATCAACCAGGAGGTCATCGACCTGTTGGGCGAGGAGGCCGGCGTGGGCGAGCAAGTTGCGCAAATCACCGAGCGCGCTATGCGCGGCGAGCTGGACTTTAAGCAGGCGCTCGAGGAGCGCGTGGGGCTGCTTGCCGGCTTGGACGAGAGTGTGTTCGAGCGCACCTTTGAGCGCGTGACGTTTACCCCCGGCGCGCTGGAGCTTGTGCGCTCGGCGCACAGCAAAGGCTGGAAGGTCGGCGTGGTAAGCGGCGGCTTCCACGAGGTCGCCGACAAGATCGTGGCCGCCGCGGGCATCGATTTTTGCCTGGCCAACCGTCTGGAAGTCGTGGACGGCAAGCTCACCGGCAAGCTGGCGGCAGACATTGTGACCAAGGAGTCCAAGCTCATCCAGCTGCTGGATTGGGCGGTTGAGTGCGGTGTCGACATGGCCCACACCGTCGCGATCGGTGACGGCGCCAACGACATCCCCATGATTCAGGCCGCGGGCACGGGCATCGCGTTTTGCGCCAAGCCCAAGACGCGCGAAGCCGCCCCGTTTGCCATCGATGAGCGCAACCTGATGCTCGCCATGGACATCATCCTGCGCGACTAGTCGATCCTTCTAACAAGAGAATCAGTCTGTCCTATAGTTTCCGAACAATTTTGTCTTAGTGTTCGGAAACATACCCTTTGAGTGCTAGACTTTGCGCCGTCGAAGGGAACATATATGGATAAGCGAGATCTTGAGCAATTGCTGAGCGATGTTGCCGACGGAGTAGTCACCCCGGCAGTCGCCCTCACGCGCCTCCAGACGGCGCCAACCGCCGATCTGGGTTTTGCGCAGCTCGATCTTTCGCGCGGGGTGCGCCAGGGAGCCGGCGAGGTTGTCTACGGCGCCGGTAAAACCGCCGAGCAAATTGCCGCCATTATCGAAGCGCTGCGCGATGCCGGTCAGGAGCGCATCCTGGTCACGCGCCTGGACAGCAAAAAAGCAGCCCGTACCTCGGAGCTTCTCGGCAACGACATCGACCTGGGATATGTCCCAGACGCACAGCTCGCCCTCGTGGGCGGCAAGCCCTCTCCTACCGGCAACGGACGCATCGTTGTCGCCTGCGCCGGTACGAGCGACCTGCCCGTCGCCGAGGAAGCCGCGTTGACGGCCGAATTCTATGGCAACGAGGTCGACCGCCTCTACGACGTAGGTGTCGCAGGCCTGCACCGCCTGCTCGCGCATGCCGAGGAACTTGCCCAGGCGCAGGTGGTCATCGCCATCGCCGGCATGGAGGGCGCCCTGGCGAGCGTTATCGGCGGTCTGGTGAGCTGTCCGGTCATCGCCGCTCCCACCAGCGTGGGCTACGGCGCAAATTTTGGAGGCGTAGCCGCGCTGCTCGCCATGCTCAACTCCTGCGCCAGCGGCGTATCGGTCGTCAATATCGATAACGGCTTTGGTGCCGCCTACCAGGCAAGTCTTATCAATCATCTGAGCGCCGGCACATCCTGCGCCCGTTAAGGAGCATTCCATGTCCAACCATCAGCACACGCTTATCATCGACGGCACTTCGGGCATCAGCGGCGATATGACCGTCGCGGCCCTGCTCGACCTGGGCGCCAGCAAGGAGCACCTGCGCGAACAGCTCGCCACGCTGCCGGTCGACGGCTTTTCGATCGCTGTAACGCGCGTAAACAAGCATGGCATCGACGCCTGCGACTTTGACGTTCAGCTGGCAGAGGAGCTCGAGAACCACGACCACGACATGGCCTGGCTCTACGGCAACGAAGCAGCTGCCGAGCACACGCACGAGCATGAGCACCACCATCATGATCATGGCGAACACGAACACGAGCACTGCCACGAGCATGACCATGAGGGCCACGCCCATGAGCACGAGGATCATCACCACACCCACCACCATCATCACCGCTCGCTAGCCGACGTCACCGCCATCATCGATGGCTCGCAGCTATGCGATGGCGCCAAGCGTCGTGCCCTCGCCATTTTTTCCGCACTCGCCGCTGCCGAGGCAAAGGCTCACGGCAAAACGCCCGACACCGTCCTGTTTCATGAAGTGGGCGCCGTCGACTCCATCGTCGACGTCTGCTCTGTCGCCATCTGCCTCAATGACCTGGGTATTGAGGACATCGTGGTCGAGTCGCTCTCCGAGGGTCACGGCACCATCCACTGTGCCCACGGCCTCATGCCCATTCCCGTCCCCGCTGTTGTCAACCTGTGCCAGGCAGGCAATATCGCCCTCACGCCTGCACCTGTCGCCGGCGAGCTCGTGACGCCCACGGGCGCCGCCATCGTCACCGCGCTGCGCACGTCCGACCAACTGCCCCCACGCTACCGCATCGAAGCCGTCGGCTACGGCGCCGGCAAACGCCCCTACGAGGGTTGCTCCGGCACGCTCCGCTGTCTGCTCGTTCACGCGGACGCATAGCCATGGATGCCCGCAAGGAAAAAAGCCGCGCCGCCATCGTCGCAGCATTCTCCGAGCTCCTGCGCGAGGAAGACTACAGCAAGATCACCGTCGGCGACATCATTGCTCGCGCCCACGTAGGTCGCGCGACGTTCTACGGCCTCTTCAAGAGCAAAGATGACCTGCTCGCCAAGCTCGTGAGCGACATCTGCACCCACGCCCTCGACGACGATGGCACACCGCTCGACGACCCACTCGTGCAAGTCGAGCATATCCTCAACAACCTCTGGGAACGCCGTCAGGGCGTTCGAGCCCTCGTAGCCGGAGCCGGCTCGCGCGTCTTCGCCGACTGTCTCCGCAAGACCATCATGTCGCGCGCAGCCGAAACCGTCCCCGCCGACCCCGCAGGCCCCGCCGGCACCATGGACCGCAGCTTCCTACTACACCACATAGCCTCAAGCTTCGTAGCCACCGTCCAATGGTGGGCCTGGCACAACTTTCAAGTAGACAAAGCCGACGTAGCCAAAGACTACTTATCGGCCATAAAACCCCTCTTCAACTAAGTAAGAACATCATCCCAAAGCATCGCCCCAACCCAGGGCGCCACGCATCCCAAAGTGTCACTCGCGCTTCACCGCCCCCAACAGCAACAAGCCCCTCCCATCCAAGTCCAAATTCAGATTTATATGTTGGGCTGCTTGTTCCAACGCGGCCAAGATTCCGCAGCTGTCCGCATGGGGTAACTTCCCAGCGCATTCCGCAGGACGAAAGAACCCCCGCCGCACGAAGTGCGCAGCGGGGGTTCTTTCATGTCCGAGGACGCGCTGGGAAGTTAC
>DBGBJN010000266.1:0-2591 GCA_048449885.1 Collinsella sp. | reverse complement strand
GGGACAGCGCATGGTACCTCCTCTTAAACGATAACAAGGGTACCATGCGCAGCGCGATAATGATTACGAACGAGCAGGAACCTTAAGATGCGCACCGGCGGCGAGCGAACCATGCTCCAGATGATTGACGTTACGGATCATGTCGGAAGTCTCTTGCGTGGAAAGGCCTTCGATTGGATATTCCTCGGCAAGCGACCAAAGAGAATCACCAGGCTGAACGCGAATAGTCTCGTAGGTAACGTTGGAAACGGACTCGGCATACGCAGCGTGACGAGCGCTAAAGACCGACGTAGCGAGGACAAAGAAGAGCGTGAGCGCAACGGCGACGGCAACAATCGTCGAGACCTTCAGGGCAGCGGGAGTCGGCGCGGCAACAGCATACTGAGTGCGAGCAGACTTTACGGGCAAAGGCTGATAACCGGAACGTCCACCCTTGACAACAGTAAAAGCGGGCGCGGCAGGCGTCTCGAGCTTAAGGGCGAGGTTTCCCTGGACCATATTCGTTGCGTTCATCATGTTCTCCTCTCGCGTGTTTTGCTGAGAACAGTTTTATCAAGCCGCGCGGACAAAAATGTCTAGCGCGAGAACGAATGTTCGGTTATTATTATCTTCGAACAGTTGTTCCTGTCAAGCAAAATTCGAACATTTGTTTGACATGGGTAGAGAGGATGCCCTGATGTCTCGCAAAATTACCAAGCGTCAGCAGCAAATTTACGACTTCATCAAGGAATATCAGCAGGAGAAGGGTTATCCGCCCAGCGTGCGCGAGATGGCTTCTGCCGTGGGCCTATCCTCTCCCAGCACCGTGCACGCCCATCTCTCTGCCCTGGAGGCGCGCGGGCTACTCAAGCGCGATGCCACCAAACCGCGTGCCCTGGAACTCTTTAACGAGGACGGTTCCTCTGTCTCAATTTCTAAATCTGACGAGCCCACCGCACCTCGCGGAACGGTCTCGCTACCGCTCGTTGGTCGCGTCGCGGCTGGGATTCCCATTCTGGCCGAGCAGAATATCGAAGACACTTTTACTATCCCGACCGAAATCGCCACTGATCAGGGTTCCTTTATCCTTGAGGTGCATGGGAGCTCAATGATCAATGTCGGCATCTTCAATGGCGATTACATCATCGTCCGTGAACAAAAGAGTGCCATGAACGGCGAAATTGTCGTGGCCATGATTGATGGTTCAGCGACCGTCAAGACGTTCTACAAGGAGCAGGGACGCGTACGCCTGCAGCCCGAGAATGACACCATGGAGCCTATCTATGCAACGAATCCCATCATCTTGGGCAAAGTCGTCGGCTTAATGCGCCGGTTCTCGTAATGCAAAAACGCATCACCATCTTTGATACCGTCCGCGGGTTTACGATGATTTCAATGGCAGGTTTTCACGCTTGCTACGATCTCGCCTACCTGTACGACCGGGATATGCCCTGGTTTACCCAGACCGTCTTTCAAGACATCTGGCGCGCCAGCATCAGCTGGGTATTTTTGTTTATCGCGGGTTGGATGTGCACCCTTTCGCGCAACAATATCAAACGTGCCGCCAAATACGCCTTAGCAGCACTCGTCGTCTGGCTGGCAACAACACTTGTCTCAGTCGACGATTCGGTTAATTTTGGCATCATCTACTGCATGGCCGCATGTACCGGCATCGTGGCGTTGACCGATCCCGTCCTTAAGAAGATATCGGCGAGATGGGGCATGTCGCTATGCCTTGTGTTGTTCGCCCTCACCTGGAGTATCCCCAAAACGATCTACCCTGTCCCCTACCTGGCGTGGCTGGGATTTCCGAGCCTTGGGTTTGTTTCAGGTGATTACTACCCCATCATCCCGTTTATCTTTATGTATCTTGCAGGATACTTCGCCGCACATATAGCGCAGGGAATCGATAAGACCGCCCTAAGCTGGGCCTACGCCAACCCCCTGCCGGCGCTCGCCAGCCTTGGACGTCATGCACTCCCCTTTTATCTGCTGCATCAACCCATTATTCTGGGCTTTTTGGAGCTCGTCTACTCAGTGCGATAACGCTTGAGCCGCGGCGCGATACGGGCCGGCAGCTTCGCCACAATACGAACGCCGTCCTCAAGATATTCCTCGTGCAAAAGGGTTCCCTGCTCATGCACCAGCGTGATGAGGGCGCCCTCGCGATACGGGATATCAGCAGAGAGCAACACATCGGTAGCAGCCGCCTCACGAGCAATACGGTCGACGAAATCGTCGAGTCCCTCGCCCGTCTGGGCCGAGAACAGCACGGCCTCGGGATAGCGACGACGGAAGCTCAGGCGATCAACGCTATCGAGAAGATCGATTTTATTGAATACGGTCAGCGTTAAACGCTCTCCAGCGCCGATCTCATCAAGAACGCGGTCGACAGCCTCAAGCTGCCGCTCATAGTCCTCGTCAGACGCATCTACGACTTTGAGAATTAGATCGGCACCCAACACCTCGGACAGCGTCGATTTAAAGGCATCGACCAGACCATGCGGCAGCTTTTGAATAAAGCCGACGGTATCAGTAATCGTCATGCCGCGACCGCCGGGCAGGCGATACGAACGCGTCGTCGGGTCGAGCGTAGCAAACAGCTTGTCCTG
>DBGBJN010000265.1:0-7535 GCA_048449885.1 Collinsella sp. | reverse complement strand
CGTGTGAAGCAGAACTATACGCTCGGTATCAAGACACCTTGGGCGCTTGCCGATCCCGAGAACTGGCGCCGTACGCAGCGTTTTGGCGGCGCCTGCTTTATGGTGCTGGGTATTGGCCTGATTGTGATGGGCGTGGCGGGCAGCGTGCTTTCGAGTGAAGTCGTCGCCGCGGTGATTGCGGTTCTGGCGTTTGGTTCGGTTGGAGCCGTCTACGTCTACTCGTATCTGTTGTGGCGCAAATCGCAGCGAGCCGCTCGTTAAGGTTGCGGAAAACTAGCGTACGCAGTTCATAGTATGTTCCGGGGGACTTTTCCCAGGTAGTATTAGGGGGTGTGGGCAACCATGCCCCTTTTTATTAGAACGCGCGAACTGCCTCTCCGCTTTTTCCAAAACGGAGAGGGGGAGAAGATTTCCGCAGCTAGATAAGGAGAAATGACTGTGGCGGAGTTCATTTATCAGATGTATCAGGCTCGCAAGGCCCATGGCGACAAGGTAATCCTTGACGACGTGACCCTGAGCTTCTACCCCGGTGCCAAGATCGGCGTCGTGGGCCCCAACGGCATGGGCAAGTCGACCCTGCTCAAGATCATGGCTGGCATCGAGGAGGTCTCCAACGGCGATGCCAGGCTCACCCCCGGCTACACCGTGGGCATCCTGCAGCAGGAGCCGCCGCTCGACGACGACAAGACCGTTATCGAGAACGTGCGCATGGCGTTTGGCGATATGATCGCCAAGGTCGATCGCTTCAATAAGATCGGCGAGGAGATGTGCGACCCGGATTGTGACATGGACGCCCTCATGGCCGAGATGGGCAAGCTCCAGGACGAGATTGATGCCGCCGACGGCTGGGATATCGATTCCAAGCTCGGCCAGGCCATGGACGCCCTGCAGCTGCCCGATTCTGACATGCCGGTCAACGTGCTCTCTGGCGGCGAGCGCCGTCGCGTGGCTCTGTGCAAGCTGCTGCTCGAGGCTCCCGACCTGCTGCTGCTCGACGAGCCCACGAACCACCTGGACGCTGAGTCGATCCTGTGGCTCGAGCACTTCCTGCACAACTACCAGGGCGCGGTGCTTGCCGTCACGCACGATCGCTACTTCCTGGATAACGTTGCCGAGTGGATCTGCGAGGTCGACCGCGGCCACCTCTATCCCTACAAGGGCAACTACTCCACGTATCTGGAGACCAAGGCCGCCCGTATCGAGGCGCAGGGCAACCGCGACGCCAAGCTCGCCAAGCGCATGGAGGCCGAGCTCGAGTGGGTACGCAGCTCGCCCAAGGCTCGCCAGGCAAAGAACAAGGCCCGTCTGGCTCGCTACGAGGAGATGGAGGCCGAGGCCCGCGCAAGCCAGAAGCTCGACTGGACCGACATCCGCATCCCTGTGGGCCCGCGTTTGGGTAACAAGGTGCTCGAGGCCCATCATCTGCACAAGGAGTTCGATGGCCGTGTGCTCATCGACGACCTTTCGTTCACCCTGCCGCGTAACGGCATTGTGGGCGTCATCGGCCCCAACGGCGTGGGCAAGACTACGCTCTTCAAGACCATCGTGGGCCTGGAGCCGCTGACTTCGGGCGAGCTCGAGGTGGGCGAGACCGTCAAGATCTCCTATGTCGATCAGAACCGTTCCGGCATCGACCCCGATAAGAACCTGTGGGAGGTCGTCTCGGACGGCCTGGACCACATGATGGTCGGCGAGACCGAGGTTCCGAGCCGCGCTTATGTGGCGAGCTTTGGCTTTAAGGGCCAGGACCAGCAGAAGCGTGCTGGCGTACTCTCCGGTGGTGAGCGCAATCGTCTGAACCTGGCGCTCACGCTCAAGCAGGGCGGCAACCTGCTGCTCCTCGACGAGCCCACGAACGACCTCGACGTCGAGACGCTGTCCTCGCTCGAAGCGGCGCTGCTCGAGTTCCCGGGCTGCTCGGTGGTCATTAGCCACGACCGCATGTTCCTGGACCGCGTCGCCACGCACATTCTGGCGTGGGAGGGCACCGACGAGAATCCGGGCAACTGGTATTGGTTCGAGGGCAACTTTGAGGCCTATCAAGCCAACCGTATCGAGCGCCTGGGCGAGGACGCAGCCCAGCCGCATCGTATCCACCGCAAGCTGACGCGCGACTAGTAGCAAGTAGAAAGGCCGCCACCAAGGGCGGCCTTTCTTGTAGCGATTGCACTGCAGCTATGCCCTGGCTGCTGGTTTGATTCATAATCAAAGTCATCTCTTTGGGATTAAAGCCCGTTTTTGCTATGAGTGATTTTCTAATTCCGTTTAAAACGTAAAGACGCATTGGGTTGCAAGGACATAAGCAAATCGAATTGAAATATAACCAGTGCTGTAACGTTAAAAAAAAGATTATAGAATAGGAGTACCTTATAAGTCGCTTCTCTAGAAAGAAGAACATATGCTTTCGCGTCGTCGTTTTCTGCAACTTGTCGCGTCTTCAATTGTCGCCTTAGCCGCACGTCCGAAAGAGGTTTTTGCTTCGACGGGCAATATTGATGGTGAGCAGATACAATTTACTTCTGAAATTGCGCAAGAGCTTGCCGATAAATATATAAAGGGACTCCTCGGCTATTCGTATACGCCTTCTGACCCTATTCCTTTTGTAGATGTTGATGGGTCCCCGCTTGGTTACATTGTTCCGGTTGTGACATCCAATAGAGCCGCGGGCTATTTGGTTTTAGATGCTTCAGATGATGAAATACTTACGGGATATCGTTTTGGAGACGGCTTAGTCAGCCCTATGGATCGGGGAGGAGATCTTGGTGTCGAGTCTTATTCGTTCAATAACCCAGTCGTAATGATCAATCCATTCGAATTCGGCGTGCAATCTTTGGACGGTTCAATAACAACAAATTGCGGAAGAACAATCCCGGCTGTTTCCATAGAAGGACGGCCTGTCGTTTTATCGAATAAACCTTCAAGCTGGAACGATGTTGTAATTTACGCAACTCAAATGCAGGATTACACAGTATCTGGATTTCGTTCCATTTCTCAGTTTATGTCATATGATGAAAGCGAGATTAAGAGGCTTACCGCCCACTATGCTTGTATGGTGACAGCTTTTTCGAACGTTGCGGAACTGTATGGCATTGCCAATTTATATAGCGACCCTTCGCAATATATGCAGATATGGAATTACACCAATACCCATGCTCTTTCCGATGAAGAACAGACTGTTCCCGGCGTTGTTTTGGGTGGAACGCCGATATCAACCTGTGCAACGGGGTTTACAAATTACTGCGCAAGCAGAGGAAGTACTCTTATCGCCCGCACTGTCTCCTCTCCGGCTATCGCGAGCATTCAAAATGAGATTAACTCTAATAGACCGAATGTTTTACATGCGAGTTTGTACAACGGATCAGCCCATTCTGTAACAGCGGAGGCTTACGCCACACTTACTGGTAAGAAAACTGGAGAGACAAGGCAGATGATTGGCATAGCGGACGGCTGGAATTCATCTTTATCCTTCCTGAAGTATGATCAGAGCTATTATGCGTGGACTTATGGAACGACTTTTTCGAAGTAGGGCGATTCGTCTAGCTCTGTCTTTGGTGCTGATGGCTTCATTGGTGGGCTGTTCAACAAAGGAAGAGATATCGCGCGGAGGTTCCGGAGAAGTGACTGCGACAGACTCAGGTTCATTAGAAATAGCTGGCGGGCATGCCGATGTGATGTTACAAGGAAAAGGCGTGCTTAGGTCGATTGATGCTGAAGACGCTGTCTGCTCAATAGAGGATTTGAAGACAGGTGAAACTGCATCGTACCGAGTTTCAGATAATGCTGCGAATATGATTGAGTCGATACCGACTGGAGCGCAGGTTTCTTTTAGATACTTTGCTCCGCAACTTGAGGATGAGCTTGCTTCTCTGGTGTCTATATGCACCGATGACAACTAAAAGGCCTGAATTCAAACGGCCTCGGATGGTCAATTGGCTATCCGAGGCCGTTTTTTACTCGACCGGGGCTTCGACCTTGTCGATGGCCCAGGTGGCTCCGAGACCGCCGGTAGTGTTGCGGCGGATGCGCACGGCAACCTCGCGGCGCTCGCCGGCCTGCGTGTAGTGCAGGGGGAAGCTTGCGCGGTTTCGCGCGGCCTCGATGGTACCGCGCTCGCGGGCGATCCAGTAGTACTCGCCGACAATGCCGAGGGTGTCGGCGCCGTAGGGGAGATAGGTCGATAGCTGGTGCAGAAGCGGGCCGGGGCAGAAGACCTCGGTTGCGAAATCGATGGGGAAATCCTCAGGGATGGTCGGTGCTGCAGGTGCGGGGGTTGGGGCCGCTGCGGGTGCCGAAGCCGGTGCCGGTGCGGGAATTTGGTCGCAAGCAGCGGTGGGCACGGATTCGATGACGGGTGCGGGCTCCGGCGTCGTTTTCGGCTTGAACGTGGAATCTGCGGGCTTCACGTTGACGGGCGCGTCTGCAGCTGTAGTTTCAACCTCAACCTGCGTTGCGTTCTCGTTCTCGACGCTCGACTTTGCCTCGACCGGAGTGGATGCCATGGTGGTGATGCCGGCGTTTGCGTTCTCGGGGTCATAGACGACCGTGAGCGAGATGGCAGGCTGCGGTGCCTCGGGCTCCGATGCCGCCTCGGCGGCGTCCTGTTCCGCGGACTCTTCGGACTGATCGTCCTCAGCCTCGTCGCCAAAGACATCGCTGTTTTGGAACGCAGGCGTCTCAGGTTGGTTGGCGACTTCTTCGGTTGTCGACTTGGGAGTCTCGTTGAGCTCCGCAGTGGCTTCCTGCTCGGATATGACTTCGGGATCGGTCGTGGCGGCGATTTCGGTTTCGGCTTCTGCCGTTACCTCAATAGCGACTTCGATCTCTGCCTCGGGCTCGGGTTCTGGCACGACTTCAACCATGGCTTCGGGCTCGGGACGCTTAACGTGCTTGGGGCGCACGGCCTTGAGGTCCTTCTCTCCGCGCTTTTTCTTTTTGTAGGACTGCTTGGCGCCCTTGGCAGCCTTGGGCTTGTCCTCGTCTTTGGCAAGGGCGGCATCCCAGGCCTCGTTGGCGATGACGGTGGCATACAGGCGACCGCCCTTAAAGACGGTCAGCTTAATGAAGTCGTCGAGCTCCTCGAGCAGCTCGCGCGTGGACTCAAAGCCCAGGTCATAAGCGGCCATGTCACCAGCGGCGAGTGCCTCCTCGACCTGCGTCATAAACGTTTGCTTGCCGCACCCAATCGCATCGCGCAGCAGGCGATACAGATAGATGTGGTTGCCCAGCGAAAGCGTGGGCCTAACTATTGTCTTGCTCATGGCAAATCTCCTCTTTACACATGTAAAGCATCTTACCATCGCATAGCGTTCGCCATGGCGGCGCCCAAGGCAAACGGGCGCGAACCGCTGTCGATTCGCGCCCGTTATACAGGTCGGTTATCTATGAGAGGCAAATGTGCTTAGTTGCCCGATGCCGTGCCTTGGCTCGAGTTGTCAGATGCCGTGCCGGACGCGGTTTCGCTCGAGCTGTTCGAGCTGTTGGTGTTGCTGCTGTCTGTTGTGCCCGTTCCCGACGTGGTGTCGCTCGTCTGGCCGCCCGTGCTCGGCTGCGAACCGTCAGTCGTTTGGCTTGAGTCGGTCGTGCCGGACGGCGTGCTGCTGTTGGCCGTAGAGGAATCGGTGCCCTGCGATTGGTTTTGGGCGTTCGAGGACGAATTGGCAGAGGTAGAACTGTCTTGCGTATCGTCCGTCTGTGCCTGCTGATCCTGCGACTGGGTGTTGCCATTTGCATCGCTCTCGGTCGTGCGCGACGACAGGATTGGCTCGGGACGCTCGCCCAGACCCTCACCGGCAGTGGTGATAAGGATGGCGCCGGCGCAGGCGATGACCGCGACGATGGCGATAGCGATCGAGAAGACGATGACCTTCTTTTGCGTCTGGCTGCGCTCTGCCGCCGCCTTGGCGCGCAGGCTGTTGGGGGCGACGCGCGCCGTGGTCGCGCGTCCCGCAACCTGGCGCATCTCCTGCGTGGTCGCGGCGCCACCTAGGTGCTCCTCGACATCGGGCTCAACGGGCTCGTAGGCGCCGGCAGGGTAGTCGACAGCGGCATGCGTGCCCTTGATTGCTTCGGCGCTGGCGGAGATAAAGTGGCGATAGACCTGCGAGGACACAACAGTGATGACTGAGCTCACGGCGGCACCAATCACCGAGCCGGCAATGCCGATCTTTGAAGCAAGCGCCACGCTCGTGGCGGCAGCTGCGGCGCCAGCGATGATCTGGGGAATGGAAATGTCGTCAAACAGGCCCTTTTTGGGCGCGATGGCCATGGTCTGTCCGATGGAATGGTTCTCGTGCACGCCGTTGTTGAGCGATGCCGGCGTCATGACGCGCGTGCGTGGCGCGTCGGTGTACTTGGTTGTCATACGGGGTCCTCCCGGTGTAAATCTGCTTCGTTTCGTGTAGCCATCAGGGTACCCACCAGATGTGAATCGTACGTGACATTTAACAGATACCATCAACTCATCAATAGCTCACCAAGTTGGTGGGATGCGGTTACACCCGGCGGTTGAACTACAATAGGGCTTGCTAATTGTTGTGAATGGCGTTTACGCACGGGAGCATTCTTATGAATCTTCACCTTTCTCAGTCTGATGGCTTTTTGCGTGTGGCGGCGGCCTCGCCCAAGATGCGTGTGGCCGATGTCGAGGGCAATGCCGAGGTGGCGCTGGCGGCTGTTCGCGAGGCTACCGAGCGTGGCGTTCGCGCGCTGGTACTGCCCGAGCTTAACCTGACCGGCTATACCGCGGCCGATCTGTTCCATAACCGCACGCTGCTGCATGCCTGCGAAGCAGCGCTGGTGCACATCCTCGATGAAACCCGTGAGCTGCCGATCGTCTTTACCGTTGGCTTGCCCGTTGCGGTGGCTGAAAACATCTACAACTGCGCCGCCGTGTGCTGTGCGGGTGAGCTTTTGGGTCTTACGGCTAAGAAGTATCTGCCCAACTATGGCGAGTTCTATGAGCGTCGCTGGTTTGCTCCGTCGCCTGCGGATCCCGTGTGGGTTGAATTTGCCGGTCAGGGTCCGGTTCCGCTGGGTTCGGGGCTTGTCTACCGCTGCTGTGATGAGGGTGCCGAGGATATGGTGCTGGGCGTTGAGGTTTGCGAGGACCTGTGGGTACCGGCGCCGCCTTCGACCGAGATGGCGCTTGCCGGTGCGACGGTGATCCTCAATCCGTCGGCTTCGGACGAGATTATCGGTAAGGCGGATTACCGCCGCAGCCTCATTTCCAACCAGAGCGCGCGCCTGTATTGCGCCTATGCCTACGCGGACGCGAGCGAGGGCGAGTCCACGACCGACATGGTCTTTGCGGGCGAGAACCTCGTCTACGAAAACGGCTCCAAGCTCGCCGCGACCAAACTGCTTACCTGCGATATGGCCATCGCCGACGTTGACCTTGACCGCCTGGTTGCTGAGCGCCGTCGCTCGACGACATGGACGCGCGCGGACGATGCGCCGGAGGCCGTGACCGTCGAGTTCTCGTTTGAGGGCTCGCTCGCCGAAGAGCCTGTCCTGCGCGATGCGCTCGGCATAGACCG
>DBGBJN010000264.1:0-4222 GCA_048449885.1 Collinsella sp. | reverse complement strand
GCCCGCCACGCCCATCACAATCAGGCCAATACCCAGCACCATAAAGCAGGCGCCGCCAAAACGCTGCGTACGGCGCCAGTTCTCGGGATCGGCAAGCGCCCAAGGTGTCTTGATACCGAGCGTATAGTTCTGCTTCACACGCGGCAAGTAGTTGCCTACGCCGATGAATAGCAAACCGACAACACCGGAAATCAGCACGTTAACCGAACCGACCGCCGGCACCACGCCCCAGACCGTAAGCTCTCCCAGCCAGCTTATGGCGCACATGAACAAGGTGAAGGCGATTACGAAGCCCTGGTAGAACTTGCCCGAGGTTCGATATGCCTCACCTTTGGGGTCGATGCGCGGCACCATGCAGAACATTGCGAGAAGCGCCAGAGGCAGCACGCCGAGCGCGGAGGCCATCCAGCTAGGACCCCAACCGTCGACGGCACCGTTCGCGCCCCAGTGCGTGGGAATCTGCGCAGGCAAGCTCGGCATCACCATGAGGTGCGCTACGACATTGGCGACGCACAGAGCGACCAGCGCAATCCACACGCGCGACGATACCCCCGTGGGGTGAATGCCCTTGTTTTCGTTATTCATCCTTATCACCTTCAGTGTTTGTAAAGCCCATAAACCAGCCAATTAAATCCTGCATGACGGTGGTGTTTAAGCTGTATACGATGTTTTGGCCATGGCGCTCGTCGGCCACCAACCCGGCGTTTTTGAGCGTCGCCAAGTGATGGCTCAGCGACGGCTTACTGATATCGAAATGCTCGGCAAGCTCCCCCGCCGTGCAATTGCCCTCGCGCAGCAACTCCAAAATGCGCCGTCGCGTTGGATCGGCAAGCGCCTTAAAACCCTCTCCCGGCATAAGACCTCCTCTCATCATCTCTCATGACGTGCACACTATACTCGATATTTAGATGTTTGTCTAACTATCTAATCGCAATGCTTCAAACCACATCAAAGCAAACGCCATCGCAACCTATGGGCGATTACCTATAATGACGATAGCTAAAACACGATTCGCTTCCCCATCGGAGGATATCTATGACCGAAACCACAGCCGCAACTTCCATCGAGACACGCGACACCAAGCTCGAGATTATCATGGGCCGCGAGGCACTCGATAAGCTCGCCGATGCTACGGTGCTAGTGCTCGGCTGCGGAGGCGTGGGCTCCAACTGCTGCGAGGCACTCGCCCGCGGCGGCATCGGTCATTTCGTCATTCTGGATAAGGACATCATCGCGCCCAGCAATATCAATCGCCAGGCCATCGCCTTTCACAGCACCGTCGGCAAGCGCAAAGTCGACGTCATGGAGGCTATGATTCACGACATCAAACCTACCGCTACCGTCATCAAGCGCACCGAATACCTGCTGAGCGACAACATCGATGATTTCTTCGCGAGCGTTTTGGAGCAGACGGACGGCAAGCTCGACTACGTCGTCGACGCCATCGACACCATCTCGGCCAAGCTCACCATTGCCAAATATGCTCAGGACCACGACATTCGTTTGGTTAGCTCCATGGGCGGGGCCAACAAGCTCCATCCCGAGTGCCTCCGCTTTGCCGACATTTTCGATACGGTACGTGACCCCATGAGCCGCATCATGCGCAAAGAATGCAAGAAGCGCGGAATCAAGAGCCTGCATGTACTGTTTAGCTGCGAGGAATCGGTTAAGACACAGCCCCGCGACCCTTCCAACATCCACGAGCGCACCGAGCTGGGAACCGCCAGCTTTATGCCGCCCATCATGGGCCAGATGATTGCCGGCGAGGTTATCCGCCAGATCAGCGGCCGCGGCACTGAGCGCGTACGCTCCGATGGCCAACGTCTGGACTAGCGGAGCGCACCGAGATGGAGCCCCGGTTATTTGATGCACACTGCCATCTTGATTTAATGGCTCACCCGGACGCCGTTGCCGATGAGGCGACGGCGCTGGGCTTGGGTCTATTTGACTGCGGCGTCAATCCGCGCGACTTTTCGGCCGCAAACGAGCGCGCCTGTCGCCAACCAGGCATCATCGCCGGCGTTGGGCTTCACCCCTGGTGGCTCGCCGACGGCCGCTGCGGTCCTGCCGAAGTCAATCTGCTTTGCGAAGTTGCAGCCCAAGGGCGCTACATCGGCGAGGTGGGACTCGACTTTTCCACTCGTTTTGCCGGAAGCGAGCCGCTGCAAATACAGGCACTTGACCGGCTCTGCGATACGCTCGTGCAGCATCCTCTTACCGGACGCGTGATATCAATTCATGCCGTTCGTTCGGCAGGAGCCGTACTGGACGTCCTCGAATCGCATGGACTACTCATCCCAAACTCCGACTCCCCCGCTATCATCTTCCACTGGTTTAGCGGTACTTCGGACGAGCTTGTCCGCGCGCGCGATGCAGGCTGCTATTTTTCCGTCAACGAACGCATGCTCGCGTCTAAACGAGGACGCGAATACGCACGACAGATTCCACTCGATCGTTTACTGCTCGAGACCGATGCACCAGCGGAGGCAAACGCAGAAATAAGCGCACAGTCACTCATCAGATCGCTCGAAAGCGCCTCAGAACACGTCGCCTCGCTCAAAAAATGCGACGCAAAGCATATTGAGTCGGCGGTTTTAGCGAATGCACGCTCTGTTTTTAGCCTCCGCTAACCCCTGTGGTCAAAAAACGTCAAATATGAGTACTGCTAGCGAAATGGATACATTACTCTGAGCTTTCCGACCACCAGAATAATCTACGATTGTCCATTAACTAACACTTTTACAGTCACTCATCCTGCATTTTCGCAATCTTAAACCCCTCCAAACGCTCAAATCACGTCTGAAGGGGTCGATTTTGCTGCGACTAAATTAGTCACAGTACTCATATTTGGCTTTTTTTGACCACCGAGTCACGGGAAGGCACCAATACAGCTCCCCGGGACAGCTCGGCTATTCGACGATTGGTGCTCCGTGGCCCCAAGAACCTTCCATGCCGCACACGGTCGAGGCAAACCCGGCAGCAAAGTCGAGCGCGCGCTCGATGGCCTCGGCGCCATCCTCACCGCGCTTGGCGGAATCGAGATAGCACATCAAAAACGAGGTGAGGAACGAGTCGCCCGCCCCCATGGTGTCCTTCATGTCCGTTACCGGTTTAGCCAGCTGGCGGTAATAACGCTCGCCGTCGTAAGCAATGCAGCCCTCGGCGCCCGCCGTAGCCGACACAAAACGCGGACCCAGGCCCTTCACCCATGCCAGACGCTCGCGAATCTCGTCCTCACTCGCGGCATCCGCCGCACTAAAGAAAGCGAAATCGACGTAGGGCGCAATCTGCTCGTAGTACTCGTCGGTAGAGTCGTCCGAAAAGTCAAAAGAGACCGTGACGCCCGCAGCCTTCAACTTGGGCAGCTCGCGCTCGGTAAAGCAATAGTTTCCCGAATGAACCACATCGAACTGCTTCATGTACGAAAGGTCAAAGCGATCGAGGACATAGCGCGCATCGCCACGGATACCGCCCTCGTTGGAGCCAAGGAAGACACGGTCACCGTCAACGACGGTCACGCGAGCCGCTCCGTTCTCGCCAATCATCTGCTCGCACTTGTCAAGCTCGATACCCTCATCCTCGAGGCTTGCAATGACATGCTCGGCAGCGGCGTCATTGCCAAAAATGCCCATGTATGCAGAACGTGCGGCACCGCATTTCTTGGCATAAACGGCGAAGTTAACCGCGTTGCCGCCAGGATACATGGTGTGGATATGCTCGTAGCGATCGACGACGTTGTCGCCAAATCCGAGCGCGTTAACGTTAAATGCCATGGCCTTTGTCCCTTCTAGTACTCGACAACACCCATATAGCGACGGAAATCGGGATCGTGATCAAACACCTTGCCGCGTGCGGCACGCAGCTCGCAGTTCATGGCGTAGAACAGCACCGGGTCCAGATAGGCACGGACGCTCGCCGGCACGGCTTCCATACCGTACTCCTTGGCATCGAGCACCATCAGCGTATCGGTATGCGTCTTAAGGAACGCCAGGGCGCGCTCGTCCATAGCACGGCACTCGCTGGAGCCCATCTGCAGGAAGTAAAAAACGCCATCCTGAGTAGCCTCGAAGGGGCCATGGAAGTACTCGGCAGAGTGGATGTAGCTGCAGTGCTGCCACTGCATCTCCATAAGAGAGCAGATAGCGAAACCGTAGGTCTGGCTAAAGTTGGGACCGCTGCCCAGAATATAGAAGAACTCGTGCTCCTGGCAAAGCTTGGCAAA
>DBGBJN010000263.1:0-22562 GCA_048449885.1 Collinsella sp. | reverse complement strand
GGCGTGTCGCTGCAGGTCGATCGTGGCGAACTCGTTGCCCTGCTCGGTCCCAACGGCTGCGGTAAGACGACGATTATGCGCCTTATTAACGGCCTTGAACTCGCGGACGCAGGGGCATACCTGTTTGACGGGCATGTGATCGATGCGGCGTTTCTAAAGGATTCCGCGGCCGCTCAGCGTTTTCATCAGCGCGTGGGCTTTGTGTTCCAGAATGCCGACGCCCAGCTGTTCTGCGCTACGGTGGGCGAGGAAGTTGCTTTTGGTCCCGCGCAGATGGGGCTGCCGACAGACGAGCTCGAGCGCCGCGTGCGCGATGCCATGGGGCTGTTCCAGGTTGCCGACCTTGCCGACGCCTCTCCCTACCAGCTCTCGGGCGGGCAAAAGAAGCGCGTTGCGCTGGCTGCGGTGGTGTCGATGAACCCCGATATCCTGGTGCTCGACGAGCCTACCAATGGGCTCGACGAGGATTCATGCGACATCGTGGTCAACTTCCTACTGGCCTATGTTGCTGCCGGTAAGACGGTCTTGATGAGCACACATCACCAGGATTTGGTGCGACGCCTGGGTGCCCGCGCCATCTATATCGATCGATATCACCATGTGGTCGAGGCGCCTTCGCCGTCGTAAGGAACCGAAAGTGGTGCTACGGACTAATTGCTGCGTAGAGCGTGCGTAGCTGCCCGCGCGGCTTTGCCGTGATGGTATAGTTATCCAGGTTTTTTATGGGGGTGGCTATGCCAAGCTGGAACATTCATATCGCTCAAACGGAGCGTTTGTTGGAGCGCACCGGTGCGCTTGCCAAGAGCGTGCGCGACCGCAATGCCTTTTTGTTTGGCTGCGTGGTTCCGGATATCTTTGTGGGCTATATGGTCCCTGGCATCGCCGATCCCATCCCGTACCGCATTACGCACTTTGCCAAGCCTGAGCCCATCCCTAAGCCTCGTGAGCATGAGTTCTGGGATACTTATGTGGCACCGTTGCTTAAAAGTTCGCCCACCGGTGCGCCGGCCGCGGCGACCTCGATTATCGAGGAACGCGAGCGGCTGAACCGCGTGCACTATCCCCAGCGCTACAAGGATGCCGAGCCGGTTGCCGGTCCCGGTGCTAGCGAGCTTTCGCTCGCGCCCGATGACGTGGCGCAGTCGCTGCTCGATCTGACGCTGGGCGTTTGGTCTCACCTCGTGGCCGATACCGTGTGGAATACGCGCGTGAATCAGTACCTGGAGGCGCACGGCGGCAAGCCGTGCGAGGAATTCCGCATTAAAAAGCAAGGCGACTTTGACTGGTTTGGCAAGACGCTCGGGATCGTTTCGATTCCGCGCGCGACCGATCGCCTGTATACTGCGGCGACGCGTTTTGGTCAGTATCCCATCCATAAGGAGTATGTGCTCAAGACCATTGGCGTTATGCACGAGATTGTACGCGAAAACCCCGGCGAGCCCAACCATCCGCCATACCGCCTGCTGACCGAGGAGTTCTTCGACGCAACGTTTACCGAGGTGATCGAGCTGACCGAGGCGGGTTTTGCGACTCGCGTTGCCGCTTCTGACGTCCCCGCAGTCCCTCTGATCGCTAGCTGCTAGCCGGCCGGCTTGACGGTGAACAGCTCATCCCAATTGACCAACAACTCCCGTCGCAGGGCGTCTTCGGTGGTGCGCTCGGCATCGGAGAGGCTTGCGATTGAACGCAAATCGATGAAGCGGCATATGAAGAAGGTCTTTAAAAAGGGCCCGGAAGGCAATGCCTTCCGGGCCCTTTGCAATGCAAATCTGCTTGCAAGTACGATTTAGCGTACCTGAGCGACGTAAGCGACGTTGGTCGAGGAGACCTTGTCCTCGAGCTGGACGCTCATGCGGGGATCGCCGGCGGTAGCGACGGTCAAATCGCCAGTCTTGACGTAGCCGAGCTCCTTAGCGGTCTCGATCGCCTTGACGATCGTGCCGTTGACGGTGCCCTGGGTAATCTCTGCCTGGTGCGGGATGACGCCCCAGTACATGATCATCTGCTGGACGGCCCACTCGTGGCGGGAGAACGCGCAGATCGGCATGTTGGGACGGAAGTGCGAGATCAGGCGGGCAGTACGACCAGTGGTCGTCGGCACGGTGATGCACTTGGCGCCAACGGTGGTGGCCATGTTCACAGCGGACATACCCACAACGTTGTTGACGACGCGGGTGCCGTGAGCGTCAGCCGGAACCTCGAGTGGAGCGTGAGCCGGGAGGTACTTCTCGGTCTCGAGAGCAATGCTGGCCTGCATCTTGACGGCCTCGACCGGGTACTTACCGGCAGCGGACTCGCCAGAGAGCATAACGGCGTCGGTGCCGTCGTAAATGGCGTTAGCAACGTCGGCAACCTCGGCGCGCGTCGGGCGCGGGTTCTGCTGCATGGAGTCGAGCATCTGCGTAGCGGTGATAACGGGCTTGTAGGCTGCGTTGCACTTAGCGATGATTTCCTTCTGGATGTGCGGAACGAGCTCGGGCTTGATCTCGATGCCCAGGTCGCCACGGGCGACCATGATGCCGTCGGAAGCCTCGAGAATCTCGTCGAAGTTCTCGACGCCCAGGGCGCACTCGATCTTCGGGAAGATCGTCACGTGCTCGCCACCGTTCTCGCGGCAAAGCTTGCGGATGCCGCGGACGGACTCGCCGTCACGGATGAAGGAAGCGGCGATGTAGTCGATGTTCTCGGTCAGGCCAAAGAGGATGTCCTGACGATCGCGCTCGGTGATGGCGGGCAGAGAGATGTTGACGTTGGGCATGTTGACGCCCTTGCGCTCGCCGATCAGGCCGTCGTTCTTAACGACGCAGGTCATGTCCTGGCCGTCGACGGACTCGACCTCGAGGGCAACCAGGCCGTCATCGATCAGGATGAGGGAGCCCTTCTCGACCTCGGAGGGCAGAGCCAGGTAGTCGAGGGAGATGTGCTCAGCGGTGCCGTGGAAATCCTCGGACGTGGGCTGAGCGGTGACGACGATTTTGTCGCCGGTCTTGACGGCAACCTTCTTGCCATCGACCAAAAGGCCGGTGCGGACCTCGGGGCCCTTGGTGTCGAGCAGGATGCCGACGGGCATGCCGAGCTCCTTGGAAATACGGCGGACGCGCTCGATGCGACCGTGGTGCTCGTCGTAGGAGCCGTGCGAGAAGTTAAAACGGGCGACGTTCATGCCCGCCTTGATCATCTCGCGGATGGTCTCGTCGCTATCGCAGGCGGGACCCATGGTGCATACAATCTTGGTGCGCTTGTACATTCAGACCTCCATCTGACATCGTCTTGCGCTGATAGATAAACCATAAGAAATAAAACTGAGATGATTATAACGAAATGCCGACCGAATACCCCAAAAAATCGACCGTATGCCGAATTAGAAGTTCATTTTTTGCGGAAAAACGGTATATGCAAAAACTTTACCAACCGTTCTAACCGCTGCTATCTGGGCGATATTTCAGTCTGACGATGCGCCGAAGAAAAAACGTTTTATCAATGTTGAGCATCACACTGTCTGCACCGTTGCGCCTGTGCCGTGTTTCCAGATGGAATGTTTTGGCTAGACGCGTCGCTTTGGGGTACCATAGCTCCACTATCAACTGCCGCTCAGCACGGCAGCCTTGATGAGCCCTTGCCCTTCTCCTGGGAATTATGATCGGGCATCAATCTGCTGAGTGGCCCGAATCCCAGGAGGGGACTCTATATGCAAAAGGAATACCTGTCCGCCGCGGCGGAGGTGCTCAGCGACCAGGGTGTCGATGAGAACCTTGGCCTGAGCAACGACGAGGCGTCGTCGCGCCTCGCCAAGACAGGCCCTAACAAGCTCGAGGAAGCCGAGAAGACGCCGTTGTGGAAGCGCTTCTTTGAGCAGATGGCCGACCCCATGGTCATCATGCTGATCGTTGCCGCCGTCATCAGCGCGCTCACGGGCATGGTCAAGGGCGAGGCGGACTTTGCCGATGTCGCCATCATCATGTTCGTCGTTATCGTCAACTCGGTGCTGGGCGTGGTTCAGGAGGCCAAGAGCGAGGAAGCTCTCGAGGCCCTGCAGGAGATGAGCGCCGCGCAGTCCAAGGTTCTGCGCGACGGCAAGCTCGTGCACCTGCCGAGCGCCGAGCTCGTGCCCGGCGATGTGATCATGCTCGAGGCGGGCGACTCCGTCCCGGCCGACTGCCGCGTGCTCGAGAGCGCCACGATGAAGATCGAGGAGGCCGCCCTTACCGGCGAGTCCGTACCCGTCGAGAAGCATGCCAACGTGATCGAGCTCGCCGCCGGCACCGACGACGTGCCGCTCGGCGACCGCAAGAACATGTGCTACATGGGCTCCACCGTGGTGTACGGCCGTGGCCGCGCCGTCGTAGTCGGTACCGGCATGAACACCGAGATGGGTAAGATCGCCGGCGCCCTGGCCGAGGCCAAGGAAGAGCTCACGCCGCTGCAGGTGAAGCTTGCCGAGCTCAGCCGCATCCTCACCATCATGGTTATCGTCATCTGCGTCGTCATCTTTGGCGTTGATATCATCCGCCACGGCGTGGGCAACGTTCTTACCGACCCGACCGCCCTGCTCGATACCTTTATGGTTGCCGTCTCGCTCGCCGTCGCTGCCATCCCCGAGGGCCTGGTCGCCGTCGTGACCATCGTGCTGTCGCTTGGCGTGACCAAGATGGCCAAGCGCCAGGCAATCATCCGCAAGCTCTCTGCCGTCGAGACGCTCGGCTGCACGCAGACCATCTGCTCCGACAAGACCGGTACCCTTACCCAAAACAAGATGACCGTCGTCAAGCACGAGCTCGCCGCACCTAAGGAGAAGTTCCTGGCCGGCATGGCTCTGTGCTCCGATGCCCAGTGGGACGAGGAGCTGGGCGAGGCCGTGGGCGAGCCGACTGAGTGCGCGCTCGTCAACGACGCCGGCAAGGCGGGCCTCACTGGCCTGACTGCCGAGCACCCGCGCGTGGGCGAGGCCCCGTTCGACTCGGGCCGCAAGATGATGTCCGTGGTCGTCGAGACCCTGGACGGCGAGTATGAGCAGTACACCAAGGGCGCGCCCGACGTGGTGATCGGCCTGTGCACCCACATCTACGAGGGCGATAAGGTCGTTCCGCTGACTGAGGAGCGTCGTGCCGAGCTCGTGGCAGCCAACAAGGCCATGGCTGACGAGGCCCTGCGCGTGCTGGCGCTGGCGAGCCGCACCTACACCGAGGTTCCCGCCGACTGCAGCCCCGCTGCGCTTGAGCATGACCTGGTATTCTGCGGCCTGTCCGGCATGATCGACCCGGTCCGTCCCGAAGTGGCCGACGCTATCCGCGAGGCGCACGACGCTGGCATCCGCACCGTCATGATCACGGGCGACCACATCGACACCGCCGTGGCCATCGCCAAGCAGCTTGGCATCGTCGCCGATCGCAGCCAGGCCATTACCGGTGCCGACCTCGACCGCATGAGCGACGAGGAGCTCGACGCGCACATCGAGGACTACGGCGTGTACGCCCGCGTCCAGCCCGAGCACAAGACGCGCATCGTCGAGGCCTGGAAGTCGCGCGACCAGATCGTGGCCATGACGGGCGACGGCGTCAACGACGCCCCGTCCATCAAGCGCGCCGACATCGGCGTCGGTATGGGCATCACCGGCACCGACGTCACCAAGAACGTTGCCGACATGGTGCTTGCCGACGACAACTTCGCCACCATCATCGGTGCCTGCGAAGAGGGCCGTCGCATCTACGACAACATCCGCAAGGTCATCCAGTTCCTGCTTTCGGCCAACCTTGCCGAGGTGTTCTCGGTGTTTATCGCCACGCTCATCGGCTTTACCATCTTCCAGCCGGTGCAGCTGCTGTGGGTGAACCTGGTCACCGACTGCTTCCCCGCGCTCGCGCTGGGCATGGAGGATGCCGAGGGTGACATCATGAAGCGCAAGCCGCGCAACGCCAAGGACGGTGTCTTTGCCGGACATATGGGTCTGGACTGCGTGGTCCAGGGCCTAATCATCACCGTGCTGGTGCTGGCGAGCTTCTTTGTGGGCGTGTACTTTGACATGGGCTACATCCACATCGCCGATATGATCGCCGGCAATGCCGACGAGGAAGGCGTGATGATGGCGTTCATCACGCTCAACATGGTCGAGATTTTCCACTGCTTCAATATGCGCAGCCGTCGTGCGTCGCTGTTCACCATGAAGAAGCAGAACAAGTGGCTGTGGGCTTCCGCCGCGCTGGCACTGGTGCTGACGGTGATCGTGACCGTGCAGCCGACGCTTGCCGAGATGTTCTTTGGCCCTGTGACGCTTGAGCTCAAGGGCGTTCTTGCCGCGCTGGGTCTGGCCTTCCTGATCATCCCGCTGATGGAGATCTACAAGGCGATCATGCGCGCGGTCGAAAAAGAGTAACGTTCCTGTCCGGGCCCGACCGCCTGCGGGGTTTCCACGGGCACGTCCTCGCCGCTTTGCGGCTGCGGGATGTGCCCTTAGGAAACCCCTCCCGGCGGGCGGGCCCTGCGGTATCCTTGCTGGCTTTTCTCCCGTGCGGATGAAAAGGGCTGAGGGAAAGTATGTGAGCTGGTCGGGCTTTGCCCGGCCAGCTCTATTTGATTTAAAATACCTGCTCAGTTGTGATTTATGGTGCTGGGAGGCGCTTGTGGGCAAGGCGAAGGCTAAGGCGAAGAAAAAGACGACGGGGGCGCGGGCTAAGCGCGATCGTCGTCGGAAGCTCGCGACCGAAGCCCCCGCGTCTGCCGAGGAGCTGCTGGCAAACGTGCCGGGACTTGACGCGCTGCAGGATGTTCCGGCGTTCGATGACCTGCCGGTCGATGAAGCTCAGCAGGCGGCATTTGACGACTTTTGCGCACATACCGAGGAGCCCGAGCAGATGCAGCTTGGCGCCGTGGTGCGCTTGGATCGCGGGTTTCCGCTGGTGGCGACTGCCGACGACACCTTCCGCGCCGAGCATGCCGTGGGGTTTGCCAAGTCGCGCGGCGAGGACGAGGTCCTGCTGCCCGCCGTGGGCGACCGTGTGGCGGTGCGCCGCGCTCCCGGGCACGATATGGGCGTGATTGAGTGCGTGCTGCCGCGCCGTACGAGCTTTGAGCGTTGGCGCGGCCGTGCCCGCGGAGAGCGTCAGGTGCTCTGCTCCAACGTGGATTGCGTGCTAATCGTGCAGGCGCTCGGTGCCGGTGAGGTGCTGCTCGACCGCGTGGCGCGCTCGCTGGTGTTGGCGCTCGACTGCGATGCCGAACCGGTGGTGGTGCTCACCAAAGCTGATCGCTGCGATGCCGAGGAGCTCGAGCGCGATCTGGACCGCGTGCGCCGCCTGGTGGGTCCGGACGTGCGCGTGATCGTGACGTCCTCTGCCGAGGGGCGCGGCCTGGACGAGGTTCGTTCCTGCGTGCCTGCCGGGAGCTGCGCCATGATTCTGGGCGAGTCGGGTGCCGGCAAGTCGACGCTGCTCAATGCGCTGCTGGGCCACGATACGTTGGCGACCGGCGGTGTGCGCGAACGCGACGACCAGGGCCGTCACACTACCGCCGCGCGCGTGATGGTGGCACTGCCGGGCGACGCCGGCGTGATCGCCGATGCCCCGGGCCTGCGCAGCTTACCGCTCGTGGGTCACGAGCGGGGTCTGGCGCGCGCCTTCCCCGAGATTGTCGAGGCATCGCGCGCGTGCCGGTTTGGCGATTGCACGCATACCCATGAGCCGGGTTGTGCCGTTCGCGAGGCCGAGGACGCCGGACAGATCGACAGCCTGCGTTTGGAAACGTTCCAAAACCTGGCGTCATCCATGCGTGTGAGTGCTCAAATGCTCGATCCCGATGTCCACCTGTAATTGATTTTTCCTATGACAGCCGTCTTCCAACTGTTCGGGAGACGGCTTTTTTGCTGCGAAAAAGCCTCGAAACATGCAGTTTGCTGACGTGCTGACCAAAACCTTGCCACGAGCTTGACGGGCTGGTTAGTTTTTGGTCAGCGATTGGTTTGACATCGAAAACCGAGATCGCGATTGCGCCGCTTTGCACTCTGACCACCCAGACAATGGTGGTACGGGCATTCGCCCGGCACTGCCATGAGAGGAGCGGCCGTGAACAAGAGCAAGCGCATCGCTATCAGTCTGGTCGCGGGCGTGCTCGCTGCTCTGCTCTGCATGGTTTACGGCTCGTCGATCCGCTCGCAAGCCGAACAGGTCCAGGCTGAGACCTTGGCCAAGTACGGTGGCGATCGCGTCGAGGTATGCGTTGCGGCGCGCGATATCGATGTGGGCGAGACCCTCGATGAGACCAATGTCATAACCCAGGAATGGCTGACGAGTCTGCTGCCGCGTGACGCGGCGACCGAGCTGCGCCAGGTGCGCGGCGACGTGACGACTTCGCGTATTCCCAAAAACGCCGTGATCTGCAATGTCTACACCAAGGCCGAGAGCCACAAGCTCGAGGTGCCTAAGGGCAAGGTCGCCGTTTCGGTGGCGGTCGATGCCGAGCACTCGGTCGGCGGTGCTACGGGCGTGGGCAGCTACGTGGATGTGTATGTGCAAAAAGACGGCGTAACCGATCGGCTGTGCGGCGCGTACGTGATCGATACCAGTGAGGATTCCGGTGCCACGCGCGAGGGCAAGATCGAATGGGTGACGCTGGCGGCTGACCCCGAAGACGTCAAGGAACTGCTGGGAGCCTCGGGCAAGGGAACGGTCAGCTTGACGATTCCCGCCACGGCGCGCGGCAAAAAGAGCGGAGGCGACGAGTGATGAAGGCAATCTGGCTTGCGTGCTGCGCGTGCGGCGATTACGGGCTGTTGCAGCGGGAAGTCGAGGGCCGTGACGCGGGTGCACAGGTGCTTCGCGTGGGTGACCTGGACGGGCTGGTTTCCATGGCGCGGGCGTTTCCGTCGCGCCGCGGAGCTGCCATCATCGCGGCGTCTCTGTTTGATACCGAAGATGTGCGCAAGACTGTTGCGCGCCTGACGGCCGAAGGCCGCGTGAGTCGCGTGGTCGTCTTGATAGAAGCGCTCGATCCGTCGGATATCGAGGGGTTGTTTCGCGCGGGGGCGACCGAGGTCATCGCTGCGCACAGTATATGCGGCAACGGGCGCGCGGGCGAGGGAGCGGTTGATTCCGATCGGCGCATGACGATTGAGCCCGATGCTTTTGTTGATAGGGAACCCGGGGCGCCTCGCGCTACAAGAGGCCCGCGTGTTGATGATTATGGAAAAGCGGAAGCCGAGCATGGTCGGCGCCCCCGGAACCCCCTTGTATGCGATGACGCTGGAGGGCCGCCGCAGCATGCTGGCGACTCCCCGGCTGTAGATATGGGATACGTGCACGGCGTGAATCTGGCGGATGAACTCGACGAAGTTGAGGGCTTTGCCGGGTGCGGCGAGTTGTCGCTGATGCAGCATGAGCAGATTACGCAGAACGAGCCTGCCTTGCAGACCGAACAAGCCGCCATGCCGGCTTGGACGCAGCGTGTAGTTGCGGCGGGGGAGACGGGGACGCTGTCACCGACGCCCGCCCCGCCGCCTCCGATGCCGCCGGCAGACGCTGCCGCTTTGCCGCATCGAGCTCCGGTCGTCTGCGTCATTTCGGGCTCGGGCGGTTGCGGCAAGTCGACGATCGTTGCCACCATGGCACACGCATCGTCGCTGTTGGGCTTGCGTGCCGCCGTGCTCGACCTGGACCTGATGTTTGGAAACCTTTACGACTTGTTAGGCGTCGATGCTCCGCGCGATATGGCGGCACTTATCGAGCCGTCGGCGGCGGGCACGCTCACCGAGCCGGATATCGTGGCCGCATCGATGCGCGTCGCCCCGGGCGTTACGCTCTGGGGTCCCGTCGCGGCGCCCGAGCAAGCCGAGCTCATGGCACGTCCGGTGGAGCTACTGCTCGATGTCCTGCGTCGCGAATCCGACGTGGTCTTTATCGATACCTCGGTCTTTTGGGGCGATGCCGTGGCGGCTGCGGTGGCGGCGAGCGACCGTTGCCTGGTCGTTGGCGATGCGGCGGTGTCGTCCGCGACATCGGCGTCGCGCGTCATTGAACTGGCAAGTCGAGTAGGTGTGCCGCGCACGCGCATGAGCGCCGTGTTCAACCGGTTCGGTGCGCGCGGGGCAGACGAGGATGTTGCCATGCGCTTTGAGATTGCCTGTGCGTTGAGCTCCAAGATTCGTATCGCCGATGGCGGGCAGGATCTCGCCGCGCTCATGGCGTTTGGGCGCGCTGACGAGGCAGTGGGGCAGACCAGCGCTTTTGCGACCAGCGTGCGCGAGGCCACGCGCGAGATGCTCGTGGAACTGGGGTGCGCCGTCGGCCCTTGGAGCGATATGGTCGCCGACCGTGCAATGCGCACCGAACGCCCGCGTATTCGCCTTCCCTGGTCGCGCGAGGGTGATCAGCGATGAGCCTGCAAACGAGGATTAAGGCTGCCGGCGCTGCAGCGGCGGCAGCGCCTGTAGATGCGGGGCGTCGCCGCGCGGTGAAACGACGCACCAAGCGCGCCGTGATGGACCGCATGGGTTACGACGAAGTGGCGCGTATCAGCGCCTATGTCGACCCGGTACTTGCCCGCTCGGAATTGCGTCCCGCGGTGGAGGCGGCGCTCAATGTTGAGGATCCGACCGATCTCGCGACGCCCGAGCGCGAGACCATCATCGACGAGATTTTGGATGACGTGGTGGGCTTGGGGCCGTTGCAGCCGCTCATCGAGGACGACACCGTTACCGAGATCATGATTAACGGCTGCCGCTCGGCTTTCTTTGAACGCGGCGGCGTCTTGCACCCCATCGAACATGCGTTTGAGGATGATGAGCAGATCCGGGTGCTTATCGACCGCATCATCTCGCCACTTGGCCGCCGTATCGACGAGCGCAGCCCCATCGTCAACGCCCGCCTCAAAACGGGCTATCGCGTCAACGCGGTGATTCCGCCTGTGGCGATTGACGGACCGATTCTCACCATCCGAAAGTTCTCGGACCGTATCTGCTCGCTGGACGAGCTTGTGGGGCTGGGGTCGCTGCCGCTTTGGTATGCGCAGCTGCTGTCGTGCGCGGTGTCGCTGCGACAGGACCTGGCGGTTGCGGGAGGCACGGGATCTGGTAAGACCACCCTGCTCAACGCGTTGTCATGCGAGATTTCCACCGGCGAGCGCATCGTGACGATCGAGGACTCTGCCGAGCTCAAGTTTGCGCATCATCCGCACGTGGTGCGCTTAGAGGCGCGCGAGGCTTCAATTGAGGGCGAGGGCGCGGTGACGATCCGCGACCTGGTGACCAATGCCCTGCGCATGCGCCCCGACCGCATCGTGGTGGGCGAGGTGCGCGGTGCCGAGTGCTGCGACATGTTGCAGGCCATGAACACGGGCCACGACGGGTCGCTCACCACGCTTCATGCGGGCTCAGAACAGGAGACCGTGGTGCGTCTGACGTTGCTTGCACGTTATGGCATCGATCTGCCGAGCGAGCTCATCGAGGAGCAGATTGCCATGGCGCTCGACGGCATCGTGATGTCCGAGCGCCACGCCGATGGCAGACGTTTCGTCTCCTCGTATTCGGGGGTGCGTCGCGCCGCGTCGGGCGGCGTAGAGCTCGAGCGCTATGTGACTTTCGATGCCGCCGAGCGCATCTGGACGCTTGACCGCGAGCCGCCGTTTATCGCAGAAGGCCTGCGGTCGGGGACGCTCACACAAGAGGAGGTGGACGAATGGAGGTCGCTGTGCCCCTCGTCGTAGGGGGTTTGTCAGGGTTTTCTGTTGCGACGGCGTGCGGGGCGGAACCTCGTGTGCCGCAGGTACCGCCGGCGGAGCTGGCGCGTCAGGCGCTCGAGACGGTGGCAGAGAAGCTGCCGCGTGAGCTGGTGGAAAACGATCTGCTGAAAAAGATCGCCCGTTCGTGGGCATCGCTGGCTCCGGCGCGTCGCCTTGGCCTCGCGATCGAGGATGCTTCGGGGCGTTTGGCGTTTCTGCTGCTATCGAGCGGTGTCTGCTGCGTTTTGCTAACGATGGTGTCGTTATCGCCCCTCGGATTTGCCTTGGGACTTGTTGCTCCGTTTGCCGTTGGCGCCGCTCGGGATGGCTTTGAGAGCCGGCGCGAGCAACACGATGCAGAAGAGGCCATGCCCGAGGCGTTTACCGCACTTTCCATGTCGCTTGCCTCGGGACATTCACTGGCCCAGGGCATGCGCTTTGTGGGCGCTCATGCGCAAGAACCGGTGCATACCGAGTTTTTGCGGGTGGCGGCGGCAATCGATTGCGGCATCTCGGCGACCGACGCGCTCGATGACTTGCTCGTGCGCATCGACGCCCCCGGCCTTTCGCTTGTGACCTTGGCGCTTAAGGTGTCTCAGCGCACCGGTGCTCCGCTTGCCGACTTACTGTCCGAGGCATCGAGCATGGTGGGGGAGCGCATTGAGCTCAAGCGCCGCCTGGATGTTAAGACGTCGCAGGCTCGCATGTCTGCGCATATGGTCGCGGCGATGCCGACGGGCATGTGCGCGGTGTTGGCGCTGCTTTCGGCAGATTTTCGTCGCGGTCTTGCGACGCCTGCCGGCGCGGGCACTGTGGTGCTGGGTCTTGCCCTCAACGCCGTTGCCCTGGTGGTTATCCGGCGCATTATGCGGGTGAAGCTATGAGCGCCCCGGTTGCAGTTGCGGCTTGCCTGTGCACTCTGAGTGTATTTGTCGCGACGGGTTTGGATCGGGCGGATGCACGCAAGATCGCAGAGGCCTGCAAGCGCGAGGCGGTGCTGGTCGCTGCCGCGGGTCGCTCGGTGGTCGATGCTCTGGCCGCGCGAATGAAGGGCGCGGTTGGAGCGGGCGGCCCGGCGCGAGTATCGCTCGGCGAAGTGTCCGAGATGATCGATGTTGTGCGCTTGGGTCTTTCGGCCGGTCTTTCGTTTGATGCGGCGCTTGAGATTTTCTGCGCCAACCGCCGGTCAGTGCTGGCTCTTCGACTTGAGCGGGCCTGCATGGCGTGGCAGGTGGGCGTGGGCACGCGTGAGGACGAGTTGTTGGCCGCCGCACGCGACCTGGACGTGCGAGCGCTCGAGACCTTTGCCATTACGGTGGGGCAGGCACTCGCCCTGGGTGCCCCACTTGCCGAGACACTGGCCGCTCAAAGTCGCGAGATCCGTGCGGCTCATCGCGCCGCGGTCGAGCGCGAGATCGAGCGTGCGCCCGTCAAGCTGCTGATTCCCACCGGCACGCTCATCTTGCCGGCGTTGCTTCTGTCCATATTGGGCCCGCTGTTGGGAGCAGGCGGGATGATGTAGGGAGGACTACATGAACACGATGACTGACGTTGCTGGCAAGGTCTGGAGCTGGGCTGTTTGCCAGTCAATTCGCGCCCGCCAGCATGCCGGGGAGCTACTGCAGGAGGAGAGTGCGCAGGGCACCACCGAATACGCCATCTTGGTCGGCGTGCTCGTGGTGATCGCCATCATTGCCATTGTCGCATTTAAGGGCAAGGTCCAAGATCTATGGAACGCTATCAGCGAGGGCATCAACAGCCTGTAGAGGGTAGGCGGCCTGCCGGCGCACTGCTGGTGTTTGCCTGTGTGGTTGTGGCGGTGGCAGTGGCGGTTTGGGGGCTAAACGCCGCGCGGCAGCAGCGTCCTGGGGCCGCCTTCGATTCGGGCTCAGATTCGGCGGTGGCGTCTCAAAAAGATGAGATGCGAGATGCGGACGATTCGGATGTCGCTGTCACGGCGCAAACCTTTCTGCGGATGCTCGACAAGCGGTCTGGCACTGCGACGGATTCGCCTGAGGACAACGCGATTGCGGTCCGGCTTGCATGGTCCGAGGACCGACCGATGACCGAGGCAGCGGCGGATATGTTACGCGCCTACCGCGAGGTGCCAACGGCCCAGCTCGCCCTGAGCGGCTATCTCGATATTAAGGGTAACGTATGGGGCGCCATTGTGCGCGATGGGCGCGGCTGGGTCGATATGGTGACGGTTGCCGCGGATACTGGCGATGCTTCGTGTCGTCTGCGCGCGGTGCGCCTGGCCCCGCAAACAATAAGCTCAAAGGAGGGGTCGTGAAATGCATGACGTCCTGCGCGAGGAATCTGCCCAGGCGACGGTCGAATACGCCATCGTCACGGTGGCGCTGTTATCGATCGTGCTGGCGATTGCGGGGCTTTGGCGTGCTGGCACCGATGGACACTTGGCGGCGCTGGTTGAGCGGGCGGCATCCCATGGCGTTGCCTCGACGTCGGTTATCGACGCCGCTGCGGGCGCTAAGGACATCGCGTTGTATTGATATCGCGCGCGAGGACCGGGCGCAGTCTACGGTCGAGGCTGCTTTTTTGCTGCCGACGTTTCTGATGCTCATTCTTCTCGCACTGCAACCGGTGTGTTTGCTCTATACGCGCGCGGTCATGGAGTCTGCCGCTGCCGAGACCGCGCGGCTCATGACCACGACGACGGCGGAGGACGACGATCTTAAGGAGTTCACCCGCCGCCGGCTTGCCGCAGTGCCCAACGTTTCGATCTTTCATGCCGGCGGGCCGTTGTCGTGGGATATCGAGCTTGGCCGGGCCGGTGCGGGTGGTGTCTCGTCCGTGTCCGTTTCCGGCGAGGTCAAGCCGTTGCCTGTGATTGGTGCGTTTGCTCAGGCTATGGGTGGTACCGCCGAGGGCGGCTACGTTGAGCTCAAGGTCGATGTCTCGTATCAATCGCGTCCCGAATGGCTGGAGGGAGATTATGATTCGTGGATTGCTGCATGGGATTAAGCGTTTCTGGTCTAGATGCGTTTTGACGCGCCGTCCGAGCTGCCATCGCAAGCGAGGCGGCTTTATGGGCCGCGCCGGTATCGACCTGTTTATCGAAGACGGTGCCTACACCACGCTTTCCTCTGCGGTGGTCATCTTGGTGGTGCTCACGCTGCTGTTTTCGTCGACGGCGGCGATATGGAGCATGTCGCGCGCGGGGGACACCCAGGTGGCTGCCGATAGCGGCGCGCTGGCAGGCGCCAATGTGGTGTCGTCCTATCACACGGCTGCCACGGTGGTGGATGCGAGCATTTTGAGTTTGGGCCTGGCGGGGTTTGCCACGATCGGGACGGGCCTGGTCGCCATCCTCATCCCGGGCGCCGAACCAGTTGCCGGCAATATGGTCGACACCGGGATTGAGATTATTAAAACGCGCAACAAGTTTGCCAAAAGCGCATCGGAAGGCTTACAGAAAATCGAGACGGCTCTGCCGTATCTGATCGCCGCGCGTGCCACGCAGGCGGTCTCGGCGCAGGATACCGATAATGTGACCTATACCGGTACGGCGCTTGCCGTGCCCAGGACATCCGAGTCGGACTTCGCTGCGCTCGAGGGGTCCGAGATCTCGACCGATGCCATTAAAGACACATCGGATGATTTAGAGCGTGCGGCCGAGGAGCTGCGGAAGGCTTCTGAGGACACGGCGAAGGCTAAAGAGCGCGCTTGGCTGGCGGATTGTGGCGGGTCGGACGAGAGTTCGATTGGCAAGTACTCGTGTATGTGGGAGCGTGCGAAAAAACTAGCAGAACTATCTGACAGCCAGAACCGTCATGAAAAGTCGAGCATCACATGGGAGCCGCAAATAGCGCTCGATCGCGCGAAAACCTATTACCGACAGCGCTTGGCGAATGAAAAACCTCAGGGATCGAGCGTCGAGATGAAAGCGCAGTCAGCCGCTCGAAAAGCGTTCTATGCCTATGCGATTGAAGAGGTCGATCGAGCATACATAAAAGATGATGGCGAACGGTTTTCTGCCTATATCCCACTATTGCCGCGTGTCCCAAACGAGGTGCGGCCGACCGAACTTTACACCGATGCCGCATGGCCTGTAAGCAACAACGACGGCAGAACATACCTGCATTATGGAGTCGAATGCCCCGTCTATCAGAAAGGGACTCCGAGTGGGCTGGCATCTGTTGCTGATTATGATGGTCGTGATACATGCGAAGCGTGCGGCTTCGGCGTGGTTACGCTTGGAAGCGCCCTCATGCCGCCATCGTTCATCGAAAACGGCTTCGAGTACCACTTTGACAAGTTCAAAGAGGCTCTGGAAGACTACGTCGAATGCCGCAACAAAGAGCTCGAGCTCGAGCGTCAGACCGAAGACGAGGCCGATCGTGCGGGCAATACGTTTGACCAGGCCATCAAGGAGCTTTCGGGCGAGCGTCCGCGTATCGCTCCGCCCGGTCGCAACGGCGTGGTCGCCTTTGCGGTTACGGGTGCCATCTCGAGCCCCGACGAGCTCAACTCTTCGTTTAACACGGCAGTCAGGCTTGGCAATCGCGGTGCTATCTCTGGCGCGGTGCTGGCACCCGATGACGCGACGGCGCAAAACAACGTGCTTTCGCGATTTTTCTCGACATTGAAGGAACGCTCGGGCGGCGTTGCCGGCGTGCTCGACGGCGTCATGGATGTTTGGGGACGGCTGCTCGTAGGATACGGTGATATTCAAGGTTCGGCCGACGAACTTATGGACGAGATGATTAAAGGCCTAGGAGGGGGCAGCGGCGCGTTGGGCTCCATCGCATCGTGGCTCGGCGATACCGTTTCGGCGTCCGTGGCGGCGCTGGGTTTGGAACCGTGCGACTTGCGCCTGCGAAAGCCGGTGCTGACCGATTCTGCCAACGTCATTAAGAGTCCGGGGTCTGACATTGCGGGTCTCTCTCAAGCGCAAGACAAGCTGCGAAGTATTCCGTTGGGCGTGACCGATCCCAAGGCGCTTTGCGAGGCGTTGGAATATCAAGTCGAACGCACCATTAGCGGCACGGTGTTCACACTTGCGGAGATTCCTCTGCCCGGCGGCGGCTCCATCCCGCTCACCGTCGATGTCGCCACGCTGGTTGGCGCTCTGGGCGGTGGGTCGTAATGAGTATCCGCATGCGTCTGCGCGAGGAGCGCGCCCAAGCGACGGTTGAGATGGCAGTGGTTACGCCCGTTTTGCTGGTGCTGGCGCTCATCGTGTACAACGTTATGATCTTTGCCAGCGCTGTCGCGCGCTTCGACCGCGTGGTGCCCGACATCGTGCTGGCGCATGCCGTGGCGTCGGAGGGGGAGGGCGACGAAAGCTCTGCCGATGCCTCGGCGACGGTTCAGACTCAAATTCTGAATGCCATGGAAGGCTATGACTTACAGATCGAAGTGTCGAGCGAGCAAGGCGCGAAGGCATCGGATGGTGGCCTGCTCTCCCTATCCGGTACGTTTAGGACCTACACCTGCACCATGCACTATGAGCCGTGGCCGACTTCTCTCAGCATCGCTGGCGTTCCGCTGGGGGCGCCGACAACGTTGTCGCACGAGCGTGCGGTGACGGTCGATCCATGGCGTCCGGGGGTGGTCATGTGACCGCGGTCTCGTCCTACATCGCCTACGCGCGGGCACTCAATAGGCTGGGTTGGACGCCGGCCGAGTTTGTGGTGGCGGAGTCGTTTGTCGTGCGCCTGCGCGGCATGCTGGGACGGCGTCCGGTTGCCGCCAACGGCCTGCCGCTCGTCATGGCGTTTCCACGCTGCTCTTCGGTCCATACGTGTTTTATGGCCTATCCCATCGACATCGCCTTCATCGATCGCGACGGCAATATCCTCGCGCGCTACGAAAACGTCCGCCCTTGGCGCATGTGCTCCTGCCCCGGCGCCTGGGCCGTACTAGAGCGTCCTTCAATCATTGTTTCGACCCCTGCTCTCCAACGCGTGCCGGCTTAAGAATTGGCGACAGTGGACTTTCGTCATACGAAATTGGGTAAGATGGAGGAGAAGATGCATGGATGTTGAGATTCATCCCAACGCTAAAAAGCACCTGACGGAAAAGCAGGTGCTTAGCGCTTGGCTTGCGGTTACTGAGTGCATTCGTCGCGAGTCGAAGGACGAGCCGCCGAGATGGCTTGCGATTGGATGGCTCCCAGACGGACGAAGCGTGGAGCTTGTCGCGGTCGAGCTTGTCCGTGGGTGGCTTATCATTCATGCCTTGTCTCCAGTCCAGAAGAAATTTTGGCAGGAGATTGAACAGGCTCGGCAAAGGGGTCGATGATGGGCAAGACGTATACGGCCGCTAATGGTCAGGTTGTAACGGATGAAATGATTGACGCGTGGTGCGAGTCGTACGAGCGCGGAGAGTTTCCGGATGGCGAACACACCGTTGGTGGGATCGTGCATGGACGGCCCCCGCTCTCAGGTGAGGGGACGGCAACGCTGTCGGTCAAGATTCCTCTGGGAATGAAGGAGGCCATTCGTCGACGGGCGGCTGCCGAGGGGATGACGCCAAGTGAGTTTGCCCGTGCGGCTCTGAGTGAAAAACTTCTTGCTGCCGGCTGATGCCTCTGACCTGCCGATTTATAGAACCGAGGCTGTGCTCAAAAACTTTTTTAAAATTCTCGGTTGACCGGAACGCGTCCTTGGTTATACGAATCAAGCCGTGAAACAAGGCACACATCAAATGGCTGGGTAGCTCAGTTGGTAGAGCAGAGGACTGAAAATCCTCGTGTCAGGGGTTCGATTCCCTTCCCCGCCACCTTGAATTGACTAGGACCTCTGCAAAGGGGTCCTTTTCTTTTATACAGCCCCCACATGGAATCGAACCCCGTGAGGGCGCGGAGCTGAGTAAACGCGTAAGCGTTTGCCAGCGCAGCTCGCAAGGCGCGTAAGCGCCGCAGCGGTCCGTCCGCGCAGCGCGCGGGCGCGATTCCCTTCCCCGCCACCTTGAATTGACTAGGACCTCTGCAAAGGGGTCCTTTTCTTTTATCGAGGGCTCTGCGGAAATTGCGTCCCGGAATTTGGCTTCAGAGTGGGATGCGTTTTCCGCTTTGATGTCGCTTGGGAAAGCGCGACCCGGAATCCGGCGTCAGAATGGGACGTGCTTTCCTTTTGCGGCCTTTGGCGGAAACTGCGTCCCAGATCTCGCGCTCAGAACGGGATGCATTTTCCGATTGAGGCCTCGAACGGAAAATGCATCCCAGTCTTTTGCGAAAAACGGGATGCGCTTTCCGGCCGCCTACTTCCGGCGCATATGTACATCTCGGCGCGCCATCTCGGGCCCGCCCAGATATTCCTCCCGCTTTTGCGCCACTTTACAGACCGTTCGGTCGTCTGTCCGCACGCGCGGGTATACTCAAAACGATACTTTTCCTATGCAATACGATGCAGGCTCGGCCTGCACGATCCGAAGGGGGCAGTGATGGAGAGGATACTCGGCGTTAATCTCTCTGGCTGGTTTATTCCCGAGCCTTGGGTGACCCCGTCGCTATACGCGGCGACCGGTGCATCCAACGCGGCCGAGCTGCAGGAGGCCATGGGCACCGCCGCCTATAACGAGCGCATGCGCCGTCATTACGAGACGTTTGTGAGCGAGGACGATTTCCGTCGCATGGCGCAGATCGGCCTCAACGCCGTGCGTCTGCCGGTGCCCTGGTATGCCTTTGGCTCGCAGGAGTCCGATGCGTCCTACATCTCGGTTGTCGACTACATCGACCGTGCAATTGAGTGGGCTGCCAAGTACGACATCCGCGTGCTGCTTGACCTGGCAACTGTGCCCGGTGGCCAGGGCGATTCCAACGATTCGCCCGCCACGCCGGAGGCTGTTGCCGAGTGGCATTCGTCCACTAACGGCCGCCATGTCGCACTCGACGTGCTCGAGCGCTTGGCCGAGCGTTACGGCGAGGCCGAGAGCCTGCTGGGCATTGAGCTGCTGGATACGCCGCAGATGAGTGTCCGCAAGAGTCTCTTTGCCATGACGGATGGCATTCCGGCCCACTACCTGCGCAATTTCTATCGCGATGCCTACGAGCTCGTCCGTTCGTATATGCCCGAGGATAAGATCGTCGTCTTTTCGTCTTCGGGACATCCCAGCGAGTGGAAGCATTTTATGCGCGGCGCCAAGTACAAGAACGTCTACATGGACCTTCACCTGTACCATTACCGTGACGAGTATGCGCTCGATATCACGAGCCCCCGCGGGCTGACGACGGCGATTTCGCGCAACAAGCGCGAGCTCAAAGAAGCGATTTCGACTGGGTTCCCCGTGCTGGTGGGCGAATGGTCGGGCGCGGCGATCTTTGCCAACTCGTCGGTTACGCCCGAGGGCCGCAATGCCTACGAGCGCGTGTTTATCGCCAATCAGCTGGCTTCGTTTGCGCCGGCTGCCGGTTGGTTCTTCCAAACGTGGAAGACCGAGAAGCGCATTGCAGCATGGGACGCCCGCGCGGCGCTCGGTACGCTCGAGCGCGGCATGATTGAATAGGTTGATATGACGCAAAACAGCGCCCATACGGGCAAACTCTATGTGGTCGGCACGCCCATCGGCAACCTGGGCGACCTGTCCCCGCGCGTTGGCGAGGCGTTTGCCGCCGCCGATGCCATCTGCTGCGAAGACACGCGTGTGACGTCAAAGCTGCTGATGCACCTGGGCATTTCCAAGCCGCTTGTCCGTTGCGACGAGAATGTGATCGCCAGCCGCGCCGCCGGCCTGGTCGACCGTCTGCTGGCGGGGGAGACCCTCGCCTTTGCCTCGGACGCCGGCATGCCGAGCGTGTCCGATCCCGGCCAGACGCTGGTCGAGGCGGCACGTGAGGCCGATGTGCCCGTAGAAGTTATTCCCGGGCCCTCTGCTTGTGTCACGGCGCTCGTTTCGTCCGGCATTCCCTGCGAGCATTTTTTCTTCGAGGGCTTTTTGGGCCGAAAGCACGGTGACCGCGTGCGCCGTTTGCAGCGCCTTGCCGTGGTGCCCGGCGCACTCATCTTCTACGAGTCTCCACATCGTATCGTGGCGACGCTCGAGGCCGTGGCGGAGGTCTTTCCCCAACGTGAGGTTGCCGTCTGCCGCGAACTCACCAAGCTGCACGAGGAGGTCTTGCGCGGGCCAGCTGTCCAGCTCGCCGAGGAGCTGCGTGCTCGTGGCGAGGTAAAGGGCGAGATTGCACTGGTCATCGCGCCGCCGAGTGAGGACGAGGAGGCCGGTATCGTGCCGGTTGGCGCCGCGGCAGCGGATCCCGACGAGGCTCTGCGCGAGGATATCCGCGCCGCGCTCGAGGAGGGAGAGCCCGCGTCTGCGGTGGCCAAGCGCCTGTCTCAGAAGTATTCGCGCCGCAAGCGCGATGTCTATGCCATGGTGCTCGATATGCAATAGATGGAGGATATCCAGCCCTTGCGCTAGAATCATCCCCTGTATGCAACGTTTTTCTGGAGGACAAACCCCATGGATCAAAGCAAGCCTTCGTTCTTTATCACGACGCCCATCTACTACGTCAACGCCGATCCGCACCTGGGCACGGCTTATTCCACCATCATCGCCGACGTTCAGGCCCGTTATCGTCGCTCCGCCGGCTATAACGTCAAGTTCCTGACCGGCATGGACGAGCACGGCGAGAAGGTCGCCGAGGCCGCAGCCAAGCACAACATGACGCCGCAGGAGTGGACCGACAGCCAGGCTCCGCACTTCAAGGAGCTTTGGAGCAAGCTCGAGATCTCCAACGACGACTTCATCCGCACCACCGAGCCGCGCCAGCATCATGCCGTGCAGTACCTGTGGGAGCGCATGAAGGAGTCCGGCTACCTGTATAAGGGCAGCTACGACGGTTGGTATTGCGTGCCTGACGAGACCTACTTCACCGATACGCAGGTCCAGAAGGGCGACGAGGAGTACGGCAGCGTCGGCCAGCACCTGTGCCCCGACTGCCACCGTCCGCTTGAGCGCGTGCAGGAGGAGTCCTACTTCTTTAAGCTTTCCGCTTTCCAGGACAAGCTGCTCAAGCTTTACGACGAGCACCCCGACTTTGTCGAGCCTGCGTTCCGTATGAATGAGGTACGCAGCTTTGTCGAGGGCGGCCTTAATGACCTTTCCGTGAGCCGTACGAGCTTTGACTGGGGCATCCAGGTCCCGTTTGACGAGGGTCACGTGACCTACGTGTGGTTCGATGCGCTGCTCAACTATATGACGGCCGTCGGCTACGGTGTCGACACCGATGAGGCGCGTGCCGAGCTGGCCTATCGCTGGCCCGCGCAGTTCCACATCGTGGGTAAGGACATCATCCGCTTCCACTGCGTCATTTGGCCCGCCATGCTCATGGCCATTGGCGAGGCCCTGCCCGAGCACGTCTTTGCCCACGGCTTCCTGACCGTGCGCAATGCCGAGACTGGCAAGGCCGAGAAGATGTCCAAGAGCCGCGGCAACGCCATCGCTCCGCAGGACGTTATCGACATGCTGGGCGTCGAGGGCTATCGCTACTACTTTATGACCGACGTGGTCCCCGGTACCGACGGCGCCATCAGCTTCGACCGCATGGAGCAGGTCTACAACGCCGACCTGGCCAACAGCTGGGGCAACCTTATCTCGCGTTCGCTCAACATGAGCGGCAAGTACTTTGACGGTTGCGCGCCCGCCAAGCCCGCATCGTTCGATGCGTTCGACAACCCGTTGGCAAAGATTGCCGATGGCCTGGTCGATCGCTACATGGCCAAGATGGACGTGCTCGATTATGGTGGAGCTAAGGACGAGGTCATGGAGCTCATCCATGCCGCCAACCACTACATCGAGGACTCCGAGCCCTGGGCGCTTGCCAAGGACGAGGCCAAGGCTGACGAGCTGGCGTTTGTGATCTACAACCTGCTCGAGGCCATCCGCATTGCCGC
>DBGBJN010000262.1:0-1650 GCA_048449885.1 Collinsella sp. | reverse complement strand
AGAAAAAAGTTTGTCCTATTCATTTCTGATAAATAAATTACCGTTTACCAGACGCTTGATACCGTTCACCGGAAACTCAGTATAAGGCCCAGCGGATACCGCCTCGCTTTACGGCCCCATTTGTAACAACTTGACTTCTCGGTATAGAAAAACGGACCCGCTTCCCCTAGGGAAACGGGTCCGTTTTCGATTATCTTCGGCTAATTTGGATAAGGCCCCCGAAGACCATCGGAATCCTAGCGATCGAACTCCGCCAGTGCCTCGCCCAAAAGCCTCAGGCCCTCGCGCAGAACGTCCTCGCTCGCGCAGTAGCCCAGGCGTGCGCCGCAGGGAAGCTCAAAACGGCTACCGGGGACCAGCAGCACTCCCCTCTCGGACAGCAGGCGCCTGCAGAACTCCTCGTCATCCTCGGGAATATCCAGCTGGATAAACGAGGTGGACACGCCCTGCGGGGCCGTCCAGGAAACGCGATGCTGCGTATCGATCCAAGCCTGCGCGATATCGCGGTTGCCAAACACGATCTTGCGATTGCGCTCGAGAATCTTATCCTTGTGCTCAAGCACATAGGTCGCCAGAGCATCGTTGAACACGCCGCCGCAGATCATGGTGTAATCGCGATAGGTACGGATGCGGTTGGACACCTCTTTGTCGGCCAGGACCCAGCCCACGCGGGCCGCAGGTGTCGAATAGGTCTTCGACAACGAGTTGGTGACAATGGCCCTCTCGTACACGTCGACCATCGACATAAAGGACTCAGTGTTTTCGAGCGGCAGATATACCTCGTCGCACAGCACGTAGGCGCCCACCGAGCGGGCGATCTCGGCAATCTGGCCGAGCATATCGGCATCGAGCACCGTACCGATGGGGTTCGATGCGTTGTTGATGCAGATAAGCTTGGTGTTGGGGCGCACCAAGCGCTTGAGTTCCTCGATATCGGGCTTCCAGCCGAGTTCCTCGCGAAGCTCCCAATACTCGACCTCGGCGCCCAGCGTGCGCGGAATCTCGTAGAGCGGCGCGTAGGTGGGCCACTCGGCGATAACATGGTCGCCGGGCTCGACCACAGCCATGATGGCGTTGAGGTTAGCGCCCGTGCAGCCATTGGTCTGCAAAATGTGATCGGGATTGACCTCCCGACGATACAGCTTGGCAACCTCGGCCTTAAACTCCGGCGAGCCCTCGATCCAGCCGTAGTTCATCTTCTCGCGGTCCAGGCGCTCGTAGAACGTGGCGCCGTCCTGTTCATCGAGCGCGCGCAGCTCGCCCATGGTGAGCGACGAGATCGTCGACTGGGCGATGTCCCACGTGGCGCTCTTCTCCCAAACGTTGAGCCATTCCTCAACGCCAATCGTCTTGATGTCCATGGCCAAGCTCCTTACAAAAGCAGTCATCCAATCGTGTTGACGTTCCTCATACAAGATTGGGGCGGTGCGAAAACCCGCACCGCCCCAATGGGAGACATCTAATGGCAGCTAGATGTATGTATTAAGACCTGTACGGGTCCTTGAAGACCTTAGAGGTCCTCGCGCCAGAAGGGCATGCTCATGCAGCGCGGGCCGCCGCGGCCGCGGGAGAGCTCGGCGGAGGGCACGACGAGAAGGTCCAGGCCCTCCTTGTACAGCACGTCGTTGGTGACGGTGTTGCGGGCGTAGA
>DBGBJN010000261.1:0-4448 GCA_048449885.1 Collinsella sp. | reverse complement strand
TCTACGCCCGCAACACCGTCACCAACGACGTGCTGTACAAGGAGGGCCTGGACCTTCTCGTCGTGCCCTCCGCCGAGCTCTCCCGCGGCCGCGGCGGCCCGCGCTGCATGAGCATGCCCTTCTGGCGCGAGGACCTCTAAGTCTTTCCGTTTCCGGTGCGGTCCCCCTACAACCGCACCGGCTTCGCCCGTTAAACGGGCACCACTAATACTTACATAATTCATTTCTTCGAAAGGAATCAAACCATGGGTGTTAACCTCTCCGGCCGTAGCTTCCTCAAGCTTCTCGACCTCACCACCGAGGAGATCGAGTACCTGCTCAAGCTCTCCAAGAACTTCAAGGATATGAAGCGCGCTGGCGTTCCGCACCGCTATCTCGAGGGCAAGAACATCGTTCTGCTCTTCCAGAAGACCTCTACTCGTACCCGCTGCGCCTTCGAGGTCGGCGGCATGGATCTGGGCATGGGCGTCACCTACCTCGATCCGGGTTCGTCGCAGATGGGCAAGAAGGAGTCCATCGAGGACACCGCCCGCGTTCTCGGCCGCATGTATGACGGCATCGAGTTCCGTGGCTTTGCCCAGGATGACGTCGAGGAGCTCGCTGCTAAGTCCGGCGTGCCCGTGTGGAACGGCCTGACCACTGAGTGGCATCCCACCCAGATGCTCGCCGACATCCTGACCGTCCAGGAGAACTTCAACTACGACATCAAGGGCAAGACCCTCGTCTTCATGGGCGACTGCAAGAACAACGTTGCTCGCTCCCTCATGGTTGTCTGCTCCAAGCTCGGCATGAACTTCGTGGCCTGCGGCCCCGAGGAGTGCATGCCCGCCGACGACGTCATCGAGGCCTGCAAGCCCATCGCCGAGGCCAACGGCTGCACCATCAAGCTGACCACCGACGTCAAGGACGGCGTCACCGGTGCCGACGTTATCTACACCGACGTGTGGGTCTCCATGGGCGAGCCCGACGAGGTCTGGGCCGAGCGCATCGCTCAGCTCACTCCGTATCGTGTTACCTCCGAGGTCATGGCTATGGCCAACCCGGGTGCCATCTTCCTGCACTGCCTGCCCAGCTTCCACGACACCAACACCACGATTGGCGCCGAGAAGTGCGAGCAGTTCGGCATCACCGAGCAGGAGGTCACCGACGAGGTCTTCGAGAGCCCCGCTTCTAAGGTCTTCGACGAGGCCGAGAACCGCATGCACACCATCAAGGCTGTCATGTACGCCACGCTCAAGTAAGAGCATCTAGCATCTCGCTCGGGGTGTATTGCTGCACACCCCGAGCGGTTTTATCTGGTAATAATCTCGCATCAAGCGGCAGGCACGGCACGGAAGAGCCGCTTCTGGCGAGATCAGAAAATGATTTATGAAGGGGGGATGAGAACTATGACTGAGACCGCTAAGAAAAAGCGCGGTATGCCTTCATCGTTCACCATTCTTCTTGCTCTGCTGGCAATTGTCGCAGTGATTACCGTTATCGTCTCCGGCACGTCCGGCGGCGCGGTTACTGCCGCCCGTCTGAGCGATTTCTGCACCGCCCCGATTAAGGGCTTCGCTGACGCTCTGCCCGTCTGCCTCTTCGTTATGATCCTGGGCGGCTTCCTCGGTATGATGACCGAGACCGGCGCCCTGGACAACGGCATCGCCGTTCTGGTGCAGAAGCTTAAGGGCAACGAGATTATGCTCATTCCCGTGCTGATGCTCATCTTCTCCCTCGGTGGTACCACCTATGGTATGTGCGAGGAGACCGTTCCCTTCTACGCCCTGCTCGCCGCTACCATGATGGCCGCTGGCTTCGACCCCATGGTCGGTGCCGCTACCGTCCTGCTCGGCGCTGGCTGCGGCTGCCTGGGCTCCACGGTTAACCCGTTCGCCGTCGGCGCTGCCGTCGACGCTCTGACCGGCGTTGGCATTGAGGTCAACCAGTCCATCATCATCGGCCTCGGTGCCGTCCTGTGGATTGTCACTACCGCTATGTCCATCTTCTTCGTGATGAGCTACGCCAAGAAGGTCAAGGCTGACAAGGGTTCCACCATCCTGTCGATGCAGGAGCTCAAGGACGCCGAAGAGGCTCACGGCAAGGCTGCTTCCGAGGTCCACAAGGAGGTCAAGCTCACCGGTCGTCAGAAGGGTGTTCTGATTGCCTTCGCCTTCACCTTCGTCGTCATGATCGTCGGCTTCATTCCGCTGGCCGACCTCAACGAGGGCGTCGCTAACTTCTTCGACGCTGGCGCTGTCTACGACGCCGACGGTAACGCCGTCGTCCAGGGCTGGTCTGCCCTGATCACCGGCCTGCCCATTGGCCAGTGGTACTTCGACGAGGCTTCCACCTGGTTCTTCCTCATGGCCGTCCTGATCGGTATCATCGGTGGCCTGTCCGAGAAGCAGATCGTTAACACCTTTATCACCGGCGCTGCCGACATGATGTCCGTTGTTCTCGTCATCGCCCTCGCCCGTGGTATCTCCGTCCTCATGGCTAACACCGGCCTCGACGTCTACGTCCTCGACGCTGCCGCCAATGCTCTGGCTGGCCTGTCCGGCGTGATCTTCGCTCCCATGAGCTTCCTGGTCTACTTCGGCCTGTCCTTCCTGATCCCCTCGACCTCTGGTATGGCTACCGTCTCCATGCCCATCATGGGACCGCTGGCTGTTAAGCTCGGCTTCTCGCCCGAGGTCATGGTCATGATCTTCTCCGCCGCCATCGGTGTCGTGAACCTGTTCACCCCGACCTCCGGCGCCATCATGGGCGGTCTCGCCTTGGCCAAGATCGAGTGGACGACCTGGCTCAAGTTTGCCCTTAAGCTCATTGTCGCTCTCTCCGTCGTCTGCGCCGTCATCCTGACCGTCGCCTGCGTGCTGATCTAAGTACCCAACGGGTACCCCACGGAAACCTTGACGATCCTGTAAAGGATCACCTGGTCATCGTCTGTCCGGTGGGGTCAACCCACCGGTAGACTCCTACCTTTAGCCCCCTCCCGTTCCGTGCGCGGGAGGGGGCGCTCTTGTGTTCCGGCGTTTTACCAAACGCCGGAACCACTCGACGCTGCAAGCCCGCCAGAGCGGCAATCTGACGTTCAATCGTCGGGCATGGCCAAAAGGCCTATGCCCTCCTCTTTCACGTCACCTTTCTCGCTCTGGCGGGCTTTCGCTGACTTATACTCCACCTGCGATGTTGCCGTTGTTGGTGTAATGGGGCGGTGCAATGGGGTCAGGTTAGTTTGCACCAAATATGTCCGACAAGAGGTTTGACGGATGTTTGGTTGGTGCCTGTTGATGGTCTGGGTATCGGGGAGGGCGGGCTCCGTTATAATCGCCTAGAACATTAAATGGAAACGGGACGGGAGCCATATATGCGCCAGGGTTTCGACAACGCGAAGTATATCGAGCTGCAGGCTGCTCACATTAAGGAGCGCATCTCGCAGTTTGGTGGCAAGCTCTATTTGGAGTTTGGCGGTAAGCTGTTCGATGACTACCATGCGAGCCGCGTGCTGCCGGGTTTTGAACCGGACAGCAAGTTCCGCATGCTCAAGAGCATCGCCGACGATGTCGAGGTTATCATCGCGATCAACGCGAACCACATCGAGAAAAACAAGGCTCGTGGTGACCTCGGCATTACCTATGACGAGGATGTGCTGCGCCTGGTTGACCTGTTCCGCGGCAACGGCTTTGCTGTCGCGGCTGTGGTCATCACCCAGTACGCCGGCCAGCCTGCTGCCGATGTGTTCCGCAACCGCCTGAACGCGCTCGGTATTCCCGCCAAGCTGCACTATCCCATCGAGGGGTATCCGCACGATGTCGATCTGATCGTGTCCGACGATGGCTACGGCAAGAACGAGTTTGTCGAGACCACCCGACCGCTCGTCGTGGTCACTGCCCCCGGTCCTGGCTCGGGCAAGCTTGCCACCTGCCTGTCTCAGCTCTATCACGAGCACAAGCATGGCACGGCCGCCGGCTATGCCAAGTTCGAGACCTTCCCTGTCTGGAATCTTCCTCTGACGCATCCGGTCAATATTGCCTACGAGGCCGCCACGGCTGACCTCGACGACGCCAATATCATCGATTCGTTCCACCTTGAGGCCTACAACAAGACCACGGTCAACTACAACCGCGACGTCGAGGCCTTCCCGGTGGTCCGTGCCCTGATGGAAAAGATCCTGGGCAAGAGTCCCTACCAGAGTCCTACGGACATGGGCGTCAATATGGTCGGCTTTGCCATCACCGATGACGATGCCTGCCGCGACGCTTCCAAGATGGAGATCGTCCGCCGCTACTTTACCGCGGTCGAAAATGTGCGCCGTACCGGCGTGGGCGATGAGCAAGTCGACCGTCTCAAGATTATTATGAAGAAAGCCGGCATCGATAAGAACTACTCACCGGCGCGCTCGGCGGCCCTCACCAGGGAGCAGCTGACGGGTGGTCCCGTGGGTGCCATGGTCATGCCCGATG
>DBGBJN010000260.1:0-3965 GCA_048449885.1 Collinsella sp. | reverse complement strand
GTTGCCTTGGTAGCCTTGCTGCCTGCGCTTGGAGCGGGTTCGGGTGTATCGAGGTAGCCGCGAACGTCGGCGCTCGCCATGGCAACTAAGTGCTGCGCCATGCTCTTGCGGATAGCGATAGGCGTGGAGCGGTTGCGCATGACCATACCGTGGAGCCGGATGATCTCTTCATCGGTGAGCGGACGGGTAAGAAGTTTGTAGCCCACGCCGCGTTTGTACTCAATTTCGTATCCGGCATGGCGAAGCGCGGAGATGGCGGTGTAGATGCTGCGCCGCGCCGCCGAGATGGGCATGCGGGCGGGGTCGTCGGGATGGGCGAGGCACCGGATCAACTCATCGGAAAGCATGGCCTTGTCTTCGCCGGTGTTTTCGCTCAAGAGCTGCAGGATGCGAACGGCGCGATAGGCTGCCATCGAGGCGGCGCCTCTCGTCGTGGTGTCGTAGGTTTCAACAGCGGCTTCGGTCATCGTGCCCACGTCCTTTCCGTTTTGGGTGGCGACGGTATGGAGCCTAGGACGTGGGGCTTTCCCAGGGGCGCAGAGCGCTCTGGGCGGTCGGTAGTCGTCGGCAAACGGCGGGTCGAGTTTTCAACAGCCCTGCTCAACTGACCAAAAACTTGCCAAAAGCTTGACGGATGCTGTTGAAAAAAGCGCCTCTCGACCGATGTCGAGAGGCGCTTGTGCGATGAGCGTTGGCGTGTGGCGACGCGAGCTAGCGTCCGACGATTAGAAGTCGGCGTTGCCCACGGTGCGCGGGTGCGGCAGGACGTCGCGGATGTTGCCCACGCCGGTCAGATACATGACCAAGCGCTCGAAGCCCAGACCGTAGCCGGCGTGCTTGCAGGAACCGTAGCGGCGCAGGTCAAGGTAGTACTTGTACTGCTCGGGATTCATATCCAGGTCCTTGATGCGGGCCTCGAGCAGATCCAGGCGCTCCTCGCGCTGGGAGCCACCGATGATCTCGCCGATGCCCGGCACCAGGCAGTCGGCGGCGGCGACGGTCTTGCCGTCGTCGTTCATGCGCATGTAGAAGGCCTTGATCTCGGCCGGGTAGTCGGTCACAAAAGTCGGGCGCTTAAAGTGCTCCTCCGTCAGGAAACGCTCGTGCTCGGTCTGCAGGTCGATGCCCCAGCTGACGGGGTAATCAAACTGGTGGCCAGCAGCGACTGCCTGCTCCAGGATCTCGACGGCCTCGGTGTAGGTAACGCGGGCAAAGTCGGAGTTGGCGACATGGTCCAGGCGCTCGAGCAGACCCTTGTCCACAAACTTGTTGAGCATATTGAGCTCGTCGGGGCAGGTGGCCATAACGTCCTTAAGGACGTACTTGAGCATGGCCTCGGCGTTGTCCATGTAGTCGTTGAGGTCGGCGAAGGCCATCTCGGGCTCGATCATCCAAAACTCGGCGGCGTGGCGCGTGGTGTTGGAGTTTTCGGCGCGGAAGGTGGGGCCAAAGGTGTACACGTCGCCAAAGGCCATGGCAAAGTTCTCGGCATTGAGCTGGCCGGACACGGTGAGGCTTGCATGCTTGCCAAAGAAGTCCTGGCTCCAGTCGACCTCGCCGGACTCGGTGAGGGGCGGATTTTTGGGGTCGAGCGTGGTCACGCGGAACATCTCGCCGGCGCCTTCGCAGTCACTCGTGGTGATGATGGGGGTGTTGACGTAGACAAAGCCCTGCTCCTGGAAGAAGCGGTGGATGGCGGCAGCCGCGACAGAGCGGATGCGGAACACGGCGCGGAACAGGTTGGTGCGCGGGCGCAGGTGCTGCTGGGTGCGCAGGAACTCGACGGTTGCGCGCTTCTTCTGCAGCGGGTAATCCGGGGCGCTCGTGCCCTCGACCTCGATGGAGGTGGCAGAAAGCTCGAAAGGCTGGGGCGCATCGGGGGTCAGCTTGACGGTGCCGGTGCAAATGAGTGCGGCCGAGACGTTTTGATGGGCGATCTCGTCGTAGTTGTCGAGTGCCTCGCGGTTCATGACGACCTGCAGGTCGCGGAAGCAGCTGCCGTCGTTGAGCGTAACAAAGCCAAAGTTCTTCATGTCGCGGACGGACTTGACCCAGCCGGCGACGGTGACGGTTTGGCCGCCGAGCGACTCGGCATCGGCATAGAGCTGCGCGATTTTGGTGCGGTTCACGTATCCTCCCATAACGGTTGAATGATAGTTATCCATACAGTTCGATATTCTAGCAGCTCGGCTCATTTGAGCTATACAGATAAAGCATTGGCGGGATGGTTTTTCAAACGAAAAGCGCCCGCGGCCAAATGGTCGCGGGCGCTTGACGAGGTGCCTTTTGGCTGTGTGGCGCGGGGCCTGGCTACTTGGTCTTGGCTACCAGCAGCGGGTCGCCAAGCTTGACGAGCGGGTTGCCGCCGATAAGCGTTCCAGACTCGCCGACATGGTCGATGCTCTTAAGACGATCGAGCTCGGAGACGATGACGGTCACGATGTCCTCGTGACCAGCGGCCTTAATGGCCTCGCGGTCGAAGCTGATGAGCGGCTGGCCTGCCTTGACCACATCGCCCATCTCGACAAAGCGGGCAAAACCCTTGCCGTTCATTTCCACGGTGCCCAGGCCAACATGGATGAACACGCGCAGGCCGTCCTCGGTGATCATGCCGATGGAGTGGTTGGTGACAGTGGTGGCACCGATGCGGCCGTTGGCGGGCGCATAGATGGTGCCGGTAATGGGCTCGATGCCATAGCCCTGGCCAAGCATGCCCGAGGCGATCGTCTCGTCGGGAACCTCGTTCAGGTTGACGAGCACGCCGTTGACGGGGGCATAGATGACGCCTTCGCGGGTAGCGAAGCTTGCTGCGGGCGGAACGGACGCCTCGCCGGTCGAGGTGAAGGTGGACTTAAGCGAATCGAGCAGACCCATAGTTGCCTCCAACTTAAATAGGCGCATATCGCGCGTTTGGTTTGCCGGAAACGTTTCACATGTGTTTCGCGGCTTGGTCAACGCCCCTATTCTACGCTGCTCAACGATACCTCTGAACTGGGATTATGTGATATATCAGTTGAAGGGAAACTTATTGCCGGAGTGTTTCTGCGCCACGGGTTCAAGTGGGGTACGCTTGAAGGCGAAAAACAAGGGCGCATAATTTGCGCGAAGGGAGCACATATGATTGTCGAGAACCATGCGCTGTGGGGCGAGGAGCCGACCGAGGATTATCCGGCGACGTTTACGTATTTGGGTGCCGAGCCGTTGCCCGATAAACCGAATGGCCGCCGCCCCGCGGTGATTATCTGTGGCGGAGGTGCGTTTACGCATATCGCTCCGCATGAGCAGGATCCTGTGGCGTTTGCGTTTTTGGATCACGGTTACCAGGCCTTTGTGCTCAACTATGTCACGAGTTCTACGGGTGACGTGAGCTTTCCGCACCCCCAGGCAGATCTTGCCAAGATGGTCGCCACGGTGCGCGCCAACGCCGACGAGTGGCATGTCGATCCTAAGCGCGTGTGCGTCGTGGGCTTTTCTGCTGGCGGCATGATTTGCGCCTCGCTGGCAACACAGTGGAAGACCGGCCCCTTTGCGGCACTTGCCGGGGCGCGTCCGGACGACATTCGTCCCGATGCCGTGGTGCTGGGCTATCCATTGCTCGACTTTGCCTATGTGCGCGACATGCAGACGCGCGATCCGCGCATTGACTTGCGTGTGCCCAAGACGGGCGGCAAGACGGGGCGCGATTTGCTCAACGACTACCTGTCGATGGTGACGGGCGGCGAGGCAACTGACGAGCATCTGGCCGACATCTGCCCCACCACGCATGTTTCGCGTCAGATGCCACCGACCTTTGTGTGGGGCGTGTCCGACGACAAGACGGCGCCGATCGCGCAGGTCTACCCGTTTGCGCAGCGCATGGCCGAGGAGGGCGTTGCATGCGAGATGCACGTCTTCGACCAGGGTGGTCACGGCCTTTCGCTCGGCAACGCCAACACCGCGGTCGACAACGAGGACAAGCAGGTGGC
>DBGBJN010000259.1:0-1934 GCA_048449885.1 Collinsella sp. | reverse complement strand
ATCTCGGGCGACAAGGCCGATGCCGCCGAGGAATGGAAGAAGGTCAAGATCGCCGAGGACTTTGGCGCCGACGCCATCATGGACCTCTCCAACTCGGGCAAGACGCGCCAGTTCCGCCAGCAGCTCATCGACGAGACGCCGCTCATGGTAGGCACCGTCCCCATGTACGACGCCATCGGCTACATGGAAAAGCCGCTGGTCAAGCTCACCAAGGACGACCTGTTCGAAGTCGTGCGCGCGCATGCCGAGGACGGCGTGGACTTTATGACCATTCACTGCGGCATCAACAAGTCAGTCACCAAGACCTTTAAGGAGACTGGCCGCCTGATGAACATCGTGAGCCGCGGCGGCTCACTGCTGTTTGGCTGGATGGAGGTCACCGGTAACGAGAACCCGTTCTATGAGTTCTACGACGAGTTGCTCGAGATTTGCCACGAGTACGACGTGACCATCTCGCTCGGCGACTCCTGCCGCCCGGGCTGCCTCTACGACTCCAACGACGCCACCGAGACCGCTGAGATGATCGAGCTGGGCAAGCTGTGCAAGCGCGCTTGGGCCGCCGGCGTCCAGGTCATGGTCGAGGGCCCGGGTCACATGGCGCTCGACGAGATCGCCGCCAACATGAAACTGCAGAAGCGCCTGTGCCACAATGCTCCGTTCTATGTGCTCGGGCCGCTGGTGACCGATATCGGCGTGGGTTACGACCACATCACCGCCGCCATCGGCGGCGCCATCTCCGCCAGCTCCGGTGCCGACTTCCTGTGCTACGTGACACCGGCAGAGCACCTATGCCTGCCTAACGCCCAGGATGTGCTCGACGGCCTCATGGCCACCAAGATCGCCGCACACGCCGCCGACATCGCCAAAAAGGTGCCCCACGCCCGCGACATGGACGACAAGATGGGCCAGGCACGCCGCAAGCTCGACTGGGACGCCATGTGGAAGTGCGCGCTCGACCCAGTTACGGGCAAGAAGCGCTACGAAGAATCCCCCGCCGCCACCGAGGGCACCTGCACCATGTGCGGCAAGATGTGCGCCGTCCGAACCGTCAACAAGATCTTCGAGGGCACCACGATCGACCTCGGCATGGAGGACTAACTCGTCACCGCTGCCGCCTCTGGCGGCGAGCTGGCGCCTGTCAATTGTTGACTTGTGAACATTTACTTACACTTGCGTAGAGATTGCATCGCCCGCCCGGGTTCGGCATAGAGTCGGCCCGGGCATCTTTATAATGCTGGCTTAAAGACCCATTTGATTCCGACCGAACAAGGGAGCGAACATGGATCGTAGTAAGGTACCTGCCGTCCTGTCCATCGCGGGATCCGATTCCAGCGGTGGCGCCGGCATTCAGGCCGACATCAAGACCATCACGGCGCACCGCCTGTATGCCGAGACGGCCATCACCGCCATCACAGCGCAAAACACACTGGGCGTTACCGCCGTGCAGGATATCTCGCCAGATATCGTAGCCGCGCAAATTGACGCCGTTTTTGACGATATCCGCCCCAGCGCCGTCAAGATCGGCATGGTTTCCTCTGCCGAGATTATCGATGTTATCGCCGACCGCCTGAGCGCCTGGAACGCGACAAACGTGGTAGTCGACCCCGTCATGGTAGCCACCTCGGGCGCACGGCTGATTGCCGAAGATGCCGCCGAGGCGCTCACCCGCCGCCTGTTCCCGCTAGCGACGGTTATCACGCCCAATATTCCCGAGGCCATGGCCCTGCTCGACTACGAGGTCGACTCCGAGCGCACGCAGCAAAATGCTGCCATGCTCCTCACCCGCCGCTTTGGTTGCGCATCCCTCGTTAAGGGTGGGCATCTTGTCAACGAGGCCAACGATGTACTGGCCGAACCCGCGCCACTCGATGACGAGGGCAACCATCTGGGAGATCCACTCACCACGTGGTTCCGCCACAAGCGCATCGAGACCG
>DBGBJN010000258.1:0-7118 GCA_048449885.1 Collinsella sp. | reverse complement strand
ACCTGCGCGGCTGGGTCAAGCGCGGCGTCATGCAGATCGATCCCGCGCTCTCCATCCACGACCTGCACGAGCACGACGGGTTTGTTTCGTTTGACCTGGTGCGTCCCGATGGCTTTGACATATCCGACGAGGAGCTGCTGGAGCTCGTCACGCGCATCGTGCACGAGCGCCGGCCCGACGTCTCGTGCGTCGTCACGTTTGATTCGGGCTTTAGCTCGCCCGAGCGTCCGGCCGAGCAGTTGTAGTCTGCTTAACAGCTAGTTTCCCTGCGCGCCCGAGATGCCGTTTTGCAGGGCGTTCCAGGCATCCGTCGCCATGTCGCCCAAGTTCTGCGCGGTATCGCCCAAGTTTTGTGCCGTATCGCCCAGCTCTTGCGCCTTGTCTCCCAACTCCTGCGCCTTGTTGCTCAAGTCCTCCAGCGTATTGGAGCTCGAGCTGTCGGTACCGCTTTGGCCGTCGGACGAGTTGCCCGAACTGTTCTTGTGCGTGAGTTGAATTTCGAGGTTGCCGTTGTCGTTATAGTAGGCAGAAGTAACGACCCAGTTGGCATCGACGACGGGCGTTGAGCCATCATCGGTCAGGACCACGGCATTCGAAAGATCGGCGCCGCGCGACTTGAGGATCTTCTTGGCGTTGGACCAGTACTGCCCCGGGATATCGCTCAGATCGACGGTGCTAGACGAGGCAAACTCGGTTTGCTCGGCAGTGGTATCGGCCGTTGAACTCCCTCGCTTGTTGAGCATGCCCGACACGATGGCAAACACAACCGACAGCGCAAAGAAAATCGCCAGCACGATGAGGATCTTCTTGATCACGCTCGACGAACGCGACGGCTTCTTCTCCTCGTCCTCGCCATATTGCGGAATCGACTTAGGGTACTCGCGATACGGCTCGCGCGACTCGTAGCGAGGCTGCGCCGTGCGAGGCATATACGTCGTCTGCTGAGGCTGCGGAATGGGATTTTGCGGCAGGTCATCATAGGGATTCGGCGTCGAGGCAGCATAAGAATCCTGCGGCGCGTAATCAAACGGATCCGGGGCTGCGTTGCCATAGGGGCCTTGCGAAGATGCAGCGTAAGAATCCTGCGCCGTGTCGCCATAGCCCATAACCCGGGTGGGCTCGGCAGAAGGCTGCGTCGCGGCGGGGTCGGTATAACCGGGGTTGGGAACAACGCGGGTCGCATCGGCGCTATCGCCAACCTGCGCGGAACCGTAGCCGCCCATCACGGTTGTCTTGTCCTGATCCATGCAACGATTCCTTTCCGTCGCGCGTGAGCCTCAAGCTATCCATGCATTCTACCCGCGCAAAAGCCTATGATGGGCAAAGCCCGTCGGTATCTACAAGACATGCGCGGCCGACGGTCACAAGCGAATCGAGGATATGCCATGGCAAAAAGCAAACTCATCAAGGACACGACACGTGCCGAACGTGAGGAGATCATCAAGCTAGCACTCGCGGGCTGCGGCAACGGCAGCTGCGACAACTGCGGAAGCTGCAGCTTGGGAGCCGGCGATCCATATGGCACCTACCAGCCCTACATTGACGGCGAGATGGAAATCGCCGACATCAACATGATGGTCGCCGAGCGCAACGCCAAACTCTTCGGCCTCCAGCGCGGCTAATGATCCCTTCTTGGGCTGTGCACCACAAATTGCGCCCATCTACTACGTTTAACCCAAGGGTGCCAACCATAGCCAAATTTGCGTTAACAAAACCGCAGGTAAACGTCTTGCTGCATTGTTAAAAAACGCTCCATGGTCGGTCCAGCCCTGGCAAACGTAGTAGATGGGCGCTTTTCGTGGCGTGGCTGGCCCAGATAGCTTGTTTCGGAGCCAATTTGCATCAAAAAGTCCCCGGCGGCGCTGCGTTTTGCGTCACCGGGGACAGTTCAATTTATCCCTCGCGGTCCACCTTACTCATTGGGTACGTACGTAGCCCTGGCTCGCTCGGGCGTCACGTCCTGACCGCAGGAATAGCTCGAGTCGAAGGCGTGCGCAACCAAGTCGTGCGTATCCCATGCCATGCAGTCAAACTCACCAGTATCGAGGACAACGATGTAGCCCTTGCCGTCGTAGTAGAAATGATCCTCGATGTAGTTATCGTCATCGTCGATGTTCTCTTCGGACACAGAGTCCATATCCGGCTTTGCCGTCTTAATTGCCTGCTTGGCCTCACTCTTGAGGGTATCGAACGAGAGCCCGTGCTGCGCAAGCGAGTCCTCGAGCGAAACCTGCTCGCCCGTCTTGAGGTTGTAATACGCCGACCTTGTCACTCGTTCCGATCGATACGGAGGTTGATAGCTATCGGTGTAGGTTCGCACACAGGCGATATCACCGTCGATCGAGACGATCTCGGCGGTATACATCATGGTCACGCGGCTGTCCTCGTCATCCATCGAGGCCTGCTTGCTCGCTTCGAGCGTATCCGCGACCAGCTGAACCATATCCTTGTTAAACTTGGCAACGCCCACGCCCTGACCCTTCACCTGAGGATAGGTCCACGTAGCCGAAATCTGGCACGTATCATCGGGGGACGGATCCAGCGGGCCTTCGCCAACCGCAGCCGTAAAGTCGACATCCTGCGTGGCGGAGACGGCCTCGTAGCCCACCTGCGCACTGCCATCGTCCTTAGACTTCAGCTGTTCCAGCGTCGTGGCCACCGTTGCGATGGTGCTGGCTACGCTCTCCTCGGTGCTGGTAAGCACGGCGCTCAGCTCGGACACTTCATTGGTGCCGGCAATCTTCGAATCGCCTATCGGCGCCGGACCGGCAACGGCGCTAAACGCCTTACCATCGTAGGCATCGAATTCGCACTCATAGCCATCACGAGATTCGTCCATCCCGACTGGAACCTCTTTGACGTTGATCTTCTCCCCGTCATGCAAATATCGCCTGAACCCATAGGTGCCATCGTAATCGTATACACGGAGCGAAACGCCAACGCACATAACGTCAACCCAGATATCGGGCTCATATACTTTCTCGATTTTGCCGTCGCGGTATGCCCAAACTTCGGCCTTAGCGGCGGTGGCGCCATTAGCGTTGAAGAGCGGCTCATCAGAATACTCAATCAGGAGTTCGTCCTGACCATCCCCGTCAAAATCGACGAGTTTAGCGAAAGCAACGCCCTGGGCTCCATACGTAGATTGAGCAACCTCGACAGCCTCACCCTCGCCGTACTTCTTCTGATACTCGAGGATTTTGTCGGTGAACAGCTCGTTTGCCGTCTTGACCGCCGCCTTGGCAGAGGCCTTGGCCTCCTTCTTGGACTGCGTGAGCTCAACGCTCTTAGGGGCGTCCGAACCTTCCTTGGTATAGTCGACCTTCATGGTGGTCGTGCTCTTCTTTTTGCCCTTGCCCGAGGTGATGGTCATCTGGTACTTCTGGTCGGGCAGCTCGCCAAAGTCCTCCATGGCAAAGCCGTCCTCGCCATCGACCTTGATGGTGTAGCTCTTGCCCTTGCCGGACACCGGCGCCAGCTCGACAGTATAGCTCTTGAGCTTTTTACCCTTGCTGTTCTTGGGCAGCACTTTAGTCTCGCACGCGCAGACAACGTAGCCCTTGCCGCCCGAAGTCACCTCGGAAGATGCGCCGATACGCGGCACGATCACGATAGCGGCGACAATGGCGACAACGGCAACACCGCCGATAACGGCCGCGACGATACGGCCCTTGTGCTTGGGTTTCTTTGGCTGCGGCGTCGGAACAAACGGCTGCGAGGCCTCGGCAGGCTCGGTCATAGGCTCCTCATAACGAGGCTGCGCCGCCATATGAGCCGAGGCACCCTGAGGAGCTTGCTGTCCCGCAGGGGCGGACGCCGGCGCGTCCTCCACCGGAAACGCCACAGGCTCCGCCTGATCCTCAACGCCGCCCACGCGAGCGCCGCAACTCGTGCAAAACATGGAGTCATCGGGTATCTGGGCCCCGCACTTGGTGCAATACATCGCATCTCCCGTCTCTCATCGCAGCCGCAATGCGCCCGCGCAGTTCTTCCAACTACACCGTACGGGAGAAATCACGATTCTTGTTGCGCAACATTGCCGCCGCAAAAAATGATCCCTTGGGGACGGAGGAAAAAGCCCCGCCGGGCCTTGGTAGGCGCGGCGGGGCGGGCAAGCGGCTATGGGCAGCAGGCTTAGAACAGACCGGTGATGTTGCCGTCGTTGTCGACGTCGATATTCTCGGCCGCGGGAACCTTGGGCAGGCCCGGCATGGTCAGGACGCTGCCGGTCAGCGCGACCACAAAGTGGGCACCGGCGGAAACCTTGAGCTCGCGAACGGTGATGCGGAAGCCCTCGGGAGCGCCCAGCGCCTTGGCGTTGTCGCTAAAGCTGTACTGCGTCTTGGCCACGCACACCGGCAGGTTGCCAAAGCCGTTCTCACGTAGCTCGGCGAGCTGGCGCTTGGCAGCCGGCGTAAAGTCGACACCGTCGGCGCGGTAGATCTTGGTGGCAACGGCCTCGAGGGCGTCGGCCACATCGGCACCGTCCTCGTAGGCAAACTTGAGCTCGCTCGGCTGCTCGATCAGGCGCATGACCTCATCGGCCAGGTCGAGCGCGCCCTCGCCACCCTTAGCCCAAACCTCGGACAGCTTAACGTTGACACCGAGCTTCTGGCACTCGGACTCGATGAGCTCGAGCTCGGCCTCGGTGTCCGTCGGGAAGCGGTTGATGGCGACCACGCAGGGCAGACCGTAGACATTCTGAATGTTGTCAACGTGGCGCAGCAGGTTGGGCATGCCGGCCTTGAGGGCCTCGAGGTTCTCCTCGTTGAGGTCGGCCTTGGCAACACCGCCGTTGTACTTAAGCGCGCGGGCAGTGGCGACGACCACGACAGCGCTGGGGCGAACGCCCGTCATGCGGCACTTGATGTCGAGGAACTTCTCGGCACCCAGGTCGGCGCCGAAACCGGCCTCGGTAATCGCGACGTCGCCAAAGCGCATGGCCATGCGGGTGGCCATGATGGAGTTGCAGCCGTGGGCAATATTGGCGAAAGGACCGCCGTGGACAAACGCGGGCGTGCCCTCGAGTGTCTGAACCAGGTTGGGTTTGAGCGCGTCCTTGAGCAGGGCAGCCATGGCACCCTGAGCCTTAAGGTCACGGGCGCGGACGGGCTCGCCGGCATAGCTATAGCCGACGACGATCTCGCCCAGGCGCTCCTTAAGATCGTTGATGCTCGTGGACAGGCACAGGATCGCCATGACCTCGGAGGCAACGGTGATATCGAAGCCGTCCTCGCGCGGCACTCCCTGGGCCTTGCCGCCAATGCCGTCGATAACATGGCGCAGCTGGCGGTCGTTCATGTCGACAACGCGCTTCCAGGTGATGCGCTTAACGTCGATGCCGAGCTGGTTGCCCTGCTGAATATGGTTGTCGAGCATGGCTGCCAGCAGGTTATTGGCGGCACCGATGGCATGGAAGTCACCGGTGAAGTGCAGGTTGATGTCCTCCATGGGGATGACCTGGGCCCAACCGCCACCGGCGGCACCGCCCTTCACGCCAAACACGGGACCGAGCGAAGGCTCGCGCAGGGCCACGGCGCTCTTGACGCCGCGACGACGCAGACCGTCGGCCAGACCGATGGTCGTGGTGGTCTTGCCCTCGCCTGCGGGCGTGGGATTGATAGCGGTCACGAGGACAAGCTTGGCCTGGTGATCAGTTGGCTCGTTGAGCAGGGAATAGTCGACCTTTGCCTTGTCAAAGCCGTACGGAATCAGATGCTTAACGTCGACGCCGGCGTTCTTGGCCACCTCGGTAATAGGCAGCGGCGTAACAGAACGTGCGATTTCGATGTCAGTAGGCATGGGCGGTCCTTTCGTTACCGGATGAGAAAAAGACCAATCCAGCATAGCACGCACGCGCAATAGTAAAACGCCCGTAACCGACGAACGGCGATATGTTTACCCGATGCCCAGCGATAGCCTACAGATGCGCTAAAACAAGCCCATTCCTACAGGGTCGGCTCAATTCCTAAATGCTCGAATGTGCGCAGGGTTGCCTGGCGACCCTGCGGTGTGCGAATCATCAAGCCGCATTGCAGCAGATAGGGCTCGTAGACATCCTCAAGCGTACCCGGGTCCTCGCCCACCGCGCTGGCAAGGGTCGTCAGGCCCACGGCGCGGCCGGAGAACGTCTTGGCAAGCGTCTCCAAGATACGAATGTCCATCCAGTCCAGGCCAAGTTCATCGATCTCAAAGAACTCGAGCGCCTGGCGGCAAATATCAAGCTCAATAGGCCCGTTGCCACGCACCTGCGCATAGTCGCGCACACGTTTGAGCAGACGGTTGGCAAGACGCGGCGTGCCGCGCGAACGCGAGCCGATCTCGAGTGCGCTGGGATGGTCGATCGTCACGCCCAGAATGGTCGCTGAGCGTGTCACAATCTGGGCGAGTTCCTCAACGGTGTAGTAATCCAGGCGATACGAGATGCCAAAACGGTCGCGTAGCGGACCCGTGAGCATGCCCGAGCGAGTCGTTGCCGCCACCAGCGTGAACTTGGGGATATCCAGGCGAATCGAGCGCGCAGCCGGACCCTTGCCGATTACGATATCGAGGGCAAAGTCCTCCATCGCGGGATACAGAACTTCCTCGACCGAACGGTTGAGGCGGTGGATCTCGTCGATAAACAGCACGTCACCCGGCTGCAAGTTAGTCAGGATGGCAGCCAGGTCGCCGGTGCGCGCAATAGCGGGGCCGCTCGTCGTCTTGATCTGAGCGCCCAGCTCGTTAGCGATAACCGTGGCCAGCGTGGTCTTGCCCAGACCAGGAGGGCCCGAGAAGATCACGTGGTCGAGCGTCTCGCCGCGGCTCTGCGCCGCCTCGATGAGCACGCGCAGGCTCTGTTTGATGTGCTCCTGACCGCAGTAGTCGTCCAAGCGCTGGGGGCGCAAGGTGCGGTCGACATCGAGGTCCTCGGGCGTCAGCTCCGAGCCCACCATGCGCTCGCCATGCGCCATGGATGCCGCCGGCGAGTTGCCGGCCGTCGCCCACAGGTCCTGAGAGTCATCGGCTTCCCACATCACGCATCCATTCCGAGTCGCTTAAGCGCCGCGCCGAGCAGATCCTCGACACGCATATTCTGCCCATCATACCCGCTCAGGGCAACATCGGTCTCCTGCGGG
>DBGBJN010000257.1:0-2329 GCA_048449885.1 Collinsella sp. | reverse complement strand
ACGACGGGTGACCACCTTGTTCCCGCTGAGGCGTGTGCCGTTGCTGAGCGACTAGGCGCGACGTGCCCTGCCTTCGATGTCTCGGCGGCTTGTGCCGGCTTCGTATTTGCGCTCGATGTCGCCGAGGGCTATATCGCCCGCAGCCGTGCCGAGCGTGTGCTTGTTGTTGCTGCCGAGCAGATGACGCGCGCGCTCGACTGGACCGACCGTGCCACGTGCGTGCTCTTTGGCGATGGTGCGGGCGCTGCGGTCATAGAGGCTGGGGGAGAGAATCCCCTTGCTGTTGAGCTTTCGACGTCGCCTGACGTCGAAACACTGCGCGTTCCCGGATTGGCGGGCTCCTCGCCGTATAAGACGGCGCAGGACCGCGAAAGCGTGCTTTCCATGAACGGCCGTCGCGTCTTCAAGTTTGGCGTCAATGCCATCTGCGACACGGTCAACAAGCTCGCCTGCGACGCGGGCATCGCGGTCGAGGACATCGACCACTTTGTATTCCATCAGGCTAACGAACGAATCTTAAGTCAGGCGGTCAAGCGCCTAGGTGTGCCGGACGACCGTGTGGTCCGAACGTTGCGTGAAACCGGCAACATCTCGAGCGCCTGTATTCCGCTTGCTCTCGATCGACTGGCAAATACCGGCGCGCTGCACGCGGGCGACACCATCGCCCTGGTCGGATTTGGCGCCGGCTTGGATGTAGGTGGCTATCTACTTCGCTGGAAGTAGTCGCACATAGGAAATAAAAACGCCCCTAGGGCACAAACAAAGGAGAACTACCATGGCAGATCAGAAGACCTTTGAGCGCGTTTGCGACGTTATCCGCGAGACCGCCGGCCTTGACGATGTCGAAATGAAGCCCGAGTCCACGCTCGAGGAGATTGGCCTCGACAGCCTGGGTACCGTCGAGATCCTCGTTGCCGTCGAGGACGAGTTTGGCATTGAGCTCGATACCGAGGAGAACCCCAAGACGGTCGGCGAGTTCGTCGATACGGTCGAGGCGGCATTGGAGAAGTAGTGATGCTCAAGTCTCCTCTCTGCGATCTGCTCGGCATCGAAAAGCCCGTGTTCCAGGGTGGCATGGCCTGGATTGCCGACGCCTCGCTGGCATCTGCCGTGTCCGAGGCAGGCGGCTTAGGCATTATCGCGGCCATGAATGCCGACGCAAACTGGCTGGGCGATCAGATTCACGAGCTGCGCGCCAAGACGGATAAGCCCTTTGGCGTCAACGTTATGCTCATGAGCCCGTTTGTCGACGAGGTCGCACAAGTGGTGATTGATGAGCAGGTGCCCGTTGTGGTGACCGGCGCCGGCAATCCCACCAAGTACATGAAGGCCTGGGGCGATGCGGGCATCAAGGTTATTCCCGTCGTGGCTTCGGTGGCGCTGGCGCGTCTCGTGGCGCGTCGCGGAGCCACTGCCGTGGTTGCCGAGGGCACCGAATCGGGCGGCCATATTGGCGAGACCTCGACGATGGCACTTGTCCCGCAGGTTGTCGATGCGGTCGATATTCCCGTGGTTGCGGCTGGCGGCATCGCCGATGGCCGCGGTGTGGCGGCCGCCTTTATGCTCGGCGCTGCCGGAGTCCAGGTGGGAACACGCTTTCTGGTCGCAAACGAGTGCACCGTATCCGAACAGTACAAAGAGTTGGTGCTCAAGGCAGGCGACACCTCGACGCGTGCGACCGGTCGCTCGACGGGACATCCGGTTCGCGCCCTCAAGAGCCCCTTCACCAACGCGTATGCCAAGAACGAGGCGGCGGGCGCAAGCCCCGAGGAGCTCGGGGCCATGGGCACGGGCGCGCTTCGTAAAGCCGCAAAGGACGGTAATTACGAAGAGGGTTCGTATTTGTGCGGACAGATTGCTGGCATGGTCAACGAGCGTCAGAGCGCACGCGAAATCGTCGACGATCTGGTCGATGGCGCCGAGCATGTCCTGAAGGGTGCGTCCGCATGGGTAGCGTAGCGTTTTTGTTTGCCGGTCAGGGTGCCCAGCATCCCGCGATGGGCGTCGACCTCATCGAGGCATCGCCGGCGGCTGCCGAGGTGTTTGCAATCGCCGATGAGGTGCGCCCGGGGACGAGCGAGCAGTGCCGGAGCGCCTCCAAGGAGGAACTCTCGCAGACTGAGAACACGCAGCCTTGCGTGTTCGTGCACGACTTGGCTGTCGCCGTCGCCCTGCGCGAGCGCGGCGTGGTGCCTGCCGCCTGTGCGGGATTCTCGCTGGGCGAGGTCGCTGCACTCACCTTTGCGGGGGCATTCGATACGCGAGCGGGTTTTGAGCTCGTGTGTGAGCGCGCGGCATTGATGGCCACGGCGGCCGAGCGTCACCCCGG
>DBGBJN010000256.1:0-1687 GCA_048449885.1 Collinsella sp. | reverse complement strand
CTACATCAACCGCCTGCACCATGTGTGGGAGGGCAAGCCCTCGGTCACCGAAGCCGAGTCCCGTATCGGTTTTGCTCGCGCCGCCAACGTGCTCGAGCGCTTCCAGATTGCCGTTATCGGCGAGGACCCCATCGCACGCAGTGTTGCGTCGCGCATGTGGAATATCGCCACGGCAACGACCGACAACAGCGGCATGATGCTCTGCGACTCCGAGGTCCCAACCGACGTTGACCTGGTGCTCGAGATCGCAAGCGACGAGCTGCCCGCCGACGCCGCACCGCGCGCCACGATTGCCCTCGCCGAGTGCCACAACCTGGCCCAGCGCATCCGCACCGCCAATGTCGCCGCGCAGCAGAAGCCGGCACGCATTCGCATTGAGCTCACGGGCATGACGCGCTACAACGGCACCTTCACGGCCAGCGACGCGCAGACACTCGCCGTACGCCTACTCGACGGCGTTTGCGATGCCCTCGCAGATTAGGTAAACTAAACGAGTTGCTTTTGGGCAACACCACACATTGGGACGTAGTTCAACGGTAGAACTCCGGTTTTTGGTGCCGGCTGTTGGGGGTTCGAATCCCTCCGTCCCAGCCAAAGAAACCAGCCTCTCGAACGCATAGCCGATCGGGAGGTTTTTCTTGTGGGCAAGCGGAGGGATTCGAACCCGCAAGGGTGCGGAGCTGAGGAAACGCGAAGGCGCCCCAAGCCCATTAGGACCAAGAGCGCCTAACATCTTGAAATATCAGCCCAATTCCGAAAAGCGAGCCGCCTTCTACAACGTGTCGTGTGGCCCCGACGGGCCGGGCATTAAGTTTGTCGCGAGTTCCGCACGCAAAGAAGGCCACTTAATGTGGCCTTCGTCTTGCGCAGGACTGTAGAGCAGCAAACTTAATGCCCGGCCCGTCGGGGCCACACGTCCCTAGTTGTTCAGCATGCGGTCGAAGCTTCCCGAGTCGCCATCCCGATAGTCTGCGGTCATCAGGATCTCCTGCGGAATGCGCCCGCCCTCGCGCAGCACATTGCGGAACTGCACGCGCGTAACCATGGGCAAATCCTTGATCGTCACCGCCAGATTCTGCGGCACGCCCTGGTTGGCAGCCGCGGGCTCACACTCGCCGCCGGCCTTCACGCGACGCCTATGCTCGGCGAGCATGGCGCGGTACATGCCGGCATGCAGGCGAATCTCAACCACATTGGCATTGCGAGCCTGCTCGACAATGCGCGCGCCCTCGCGATCGATATCGCCTACGTAGTAGACGTAGTTAAAGCGATAGCCAATCTCAGCCAGATAATCGTCCAGGGCATGCGAGACGCTCGCCTTGCATCCGCCGCCAAAAATCACGCCGCCCACCTTGATGCCAAAGAGCTTGGCGTGCTTGCGGCCACGCAGCAGCTTGACGATCTCGTCGTAGGTGTCCAGGTTCTCGACCATAATGAACGGCTTGTCGGCGCCCAGCGTAAAGAAGCCCGTAAAGTGCACGGGGCGATTGGGGGCGACCTTGATCGCCTGCATGCTGATGCCCTTTTCGGTCATACGCCTGATCAAGCGCTCACCGTGCTTGCCGTCAAAAGCCTTCTCGTCGTTAAAGATCTGGTAGGCACGCTGGCGGCGCGAGGCAACCGGCGTATCGGCACCTCGGTTCTGCTCGATCCAAGCCTGGATGATTGCGATTTCCTCGGCAATCTT
>DBGBJN010000255.1:0-2336 GCA_048449885.1 Collinsella sp. | reverse complement strand
CGTGGGGCTCCCTGCGCATGAGCTCGGCATGATCATGGGTATCGCGTTGCGCTTTATGCCGCAGTTCGCCACCGAGATGAAGCAGACGGCGGACGCGCAGGCAAGCCGCGGCGCGCGCGTGACGTGCGGTCCGCTCGGCGGTGTGCGCATGCTCGGCAGTGTGGCGATTCCGCTGTTCACCGGCGTGTTCCGTCATGCCGAGACGCTTTCGGCCGCCATGGATGCGCGCTGCTATCACGGCGAACAGGGACGCACGCGTCTGCATACACTTACGTTTGGCCGCGGGGATGCACTGGCCGCGGTGGTGACGGTGCTGCTGCTCGTGTGTGTCATCGTCATCAACCTTCAACTTGTTTAGGCGCGATTCGAGCGCAAGAAAGGGGTCCCTATGACCGACAACGACCGCACGGCTCAGCTTGAGCGCGCCTGTTCGGATCTCAGGCGCATTCCGGCGTGGTATCTGGCCACGACCGATGTGGCCGACGGGTATCAGCCTCGCGTGAGGCCGTTTTCATTTGCCATGGTCGATGACGGTAAGCTGTGGTTTTGCACATCGCGCGACAAGGATGTGTGGGCCGAGCTCAGCGCGAACCCCAAGTTTGAGGTTTCGGGTTGGAAACCGGGGGAGTGTTGGATTGTACTGACCGGCGAGGCCGCGCTCGAGGACGATGCGGTCGTGAGCGACAAGGTACGCCAGGCGGGTTTTAAACACATGGTGGGCATCGGCGAGGAACACGATAGCGCCAACGACGGCCGCCTTGCTTTCTTTTCGGTCCGCAACATTGCCGCGCGCTTCTGTGATATCGACGGCAGCGAGGAGCGCCTGGAGCTCTAATTTCCCAAATTGATTACCCATTCCAAAAAGACTGGTCAGGCGACAGGAGGACACATGGACGGATTGAATACGGTGTTGGAGTATCTGACGTCGGTGCCGGCATGGTATTTGGCGACGAGCGTTGACGGACAGCCTCATGTGCGTCCGTTTTCGTTTGCGCAGATCCAGGATGGCAAGCTGTGGTTTGTAACAGCGCGCACCAAAGACGTGTGGCAAGAGCTGCTACAAAATCAGCGCTTTGAGGCCACGAGTTGGTGGCCGGGCCATGGCTGGCTCATCTTGCGCGGGCGTGCCGGCTTGGATGACCGGGCCTTAGACGAAATGCGCGAAGCCGGGTGGAAGCATCTAGAGCGCCTGGGCGAGCACTATGAGGGGCCTAACGACCCCACGCTCGTCTTCTTTAGCGTCGAGGATCCCGAGGCTTTTATCTGCAATCACGACGAATGGGTGCCGGTCGAGCTCTAGCCAGCTGGCTCATCCTAACAACTTGGTTTTCGCATGGGCGGGCCCCGTATTGCCCGGCGCCGTTAGGAGCGCCGGTCAATACGGGGCCCGCTCCATTTGTCAATTCCTTCAAGCGAATGTGTCGGGAATGTTTCAATGCATGAATATGTAAACCATTTACGTGTTAATGCATCTTTTGGTGCTAAAGTTTCAACCCACTTCATAACGACCGCTGCGAAATGCGCATCGGTGCATAAATCGCAGACAAGGAGTCTGATATGTCTTTGAAGGTTGGAATCGTCGGCGCGGCTGGATATGCCGGAGCCGAGCTCATTCGCCTCGTGCTCGGTCATCCCGAGTTTGAACTTGTCGCCATTACGTCCAACGCCGATGCCGGCCAGCCGTTGTCCGCGGTGTATCCGAGCTTTGCTGGCGTGAGCGATCTGGTTTTCACCACGCATGACGCCCCCGAGCTTAAATCCTGCGGCGCCGTCTTCTTGGCCGTGCCGCATACCGCGGCCATGGCTCAGGTGCCCGCCCTGCTTGCCGCGGGAGTCTCCTGCATTGACCTCTCGGCCGACTATCGCCTGAGCGATCCGGCCACCTTTGAGGCCTGGTATGCCGCCAAGCACACGAGCCCCGAGTTGCTCAAGACCCGCGCCTTCGGTCTGCCCGAGCTGTTCTCCCAGGATTTGGAGACCGCTGCATCCGATCATGCCGACGGCAAACCCGTGCTGGTTGCCTGCGCCGGCTGCTATCCCACCGCAACGAGCCTTGCTGCCGCTCCTGCCGTGCGTGCGGGCTGGGTGGCCGAGAACGGTCCCGTGATTGTCGATGCCATCAGCGGTGTGACGGGTGCCGGCAAGTCCTGCAACGCTCGTACGCATTTTTGCAGCGCCGACGAGAATTTGGAGGCCTACGGCGTGGGCAAGCATCGCCACACGCCCGAGATTGAGCAAATCCTTGGCCTGACCGATCGCGTCGTCTTTACCCCGCACCTGGCACCGCTCAAGCGTGGTCTGCTCTCCACGGTGACGATGCCGCTCGCGCCGCAGGC
>DBGBJN010000254.1:0-2516 GCA_048449885.1 Collinsella sp. | reverse complement strand
CGACAACAGGAACCGTAACCGCAGGTCCAACCGAGCGGGTCAGCCCAATCCCAAGCGCGAGGCCCGTGCCAAGGCCGCCGAGCGTCACGTGGCAACTGTGTCCGAAGCGTGCGCCAAGGATATCGAGCGTTCGCTTGCCGGTGTGTGCGAGTTCGATGGTATGCCTGCCGGTTTTGTCGCGGCGATGAAGGCCAAGGCCCAAGCGGCCGACGCTGTCGAGGAACAGGTTGCCGAGGAGTCTGAGGCCGCCGAGGCCGAGACCGCTGAGGTTGCGTCCGCCGAGACCGGGGTTACGGCCGAGCCTGCACCCGCAGAGGAGGCCACGGAGACCGAGTCCGCGCCTGCCGCCGAGGAGCCCGCTCCGGTCCTGCCCGAGGTCACCGTGCTCGACGCCTCTGCCACGCAGGCCATTCTGGATAACGGCCGAGGCTACGCGCAATTCTGCGACATGGCCGTGCTCGCCTTTGCCTCGTTCACCAACCCGGGCGGCGGCTACATCCAGGGCTATCTGGGTCAGGAGGCCACGCTCTGTGCCGATTCGTACCTGTACAACGTGCTCGATAAACAGCGCAAATGGTACGGCGAGAACCGTCGCCGCAACATCAACTGCGAGCTTTACCGCAACCGTGCGCTGGTGGTGCCTGCGGTGCGCTTCGACCGCAACCACGTGCATGCGTATGCCGACGTGATCGTGGCCGCCGCGCCCAACGCCAAGCGCGCTCGCCAGGAGTATCGCGTGGGTGACGATGCCCTGCTGGACGCCCTGCGCGATCGCATCCGCTTTGTGCTTGCCATCTGCGACGAGCTGGGTCGCGAGAAGCTCGTGCTGGGCGCTTGGGGCTGCGACAACAACGGCTTTGACGCCGAGGCCGTGGCCGAGCTCTTCCGCAAGGAGCTCGCATCGGGCGACTTTAAGGTCAAGCAGGTCTTTTTTGCCGTGCCCTCTACGCGCTGGGACGAAGATTTTGCCAAGTTCGAGCACGTGCTGGCAAACTTCCCCGAGCGCAACGAGGAGTCCTATGCCCAGGTTGCCGCTCGCGCTGCGGCTGCCCGCGCCGCCGAGCAGGCCCAGGCTGCCGCCGAGGACGATGAAGACGATGACGATTGGCGCAAGTACCTGTAATCGGTGTGTGCTGACAGATAGGTCGATCCGGCGGGAGAGACTGCTCCCGCCGACTTTTTCTTTTTACTAGAGGAAGGGCTTACGATGAAAAACGTTCTGTGCTTTGGCGACAGCAATACCTACGGCTATGATCCGGCGGGCATGCGCGACGGCACCGCGGTACGCTATGCGCACGATGTGCGCTGGTGCGGCGTGGCCCAGCGCGACCTGGGCGAGGGCTGGCACGTGATTGAGGAAGGCCTCAACGGCCGCACGACGGTACGCGACGACATGTGCCATCTGGACACTAATCTCAACGGCATCCGCGCGTTGCCGATGCTGCTCGAGGCTCATAAGCCGCTGGATGCGATCGTGATTATGCTGGGCACCAACGACTGCAAGACGGTCTTTAGCGTGGGGGCTGCCGATATCGCTGACGGTGCCATGGCGCTGATTCGCACCGTCCGCGCGTTTCCCTGGACCGAAGCCGCGCCCTGCCCGCGTATTCTGCTGATGGCGCCTATCAAGATTAAACCGCAGATCGCCGATGTGTACATGACCGACTTTGACGAGCGCTCCGTCGAGGCCTCGGAGCATTTTGCCGAATACTATGCGTATGCTGCTAAACAGTTTGGCTGCGACTTTTTGAATGCCGCTGATTTTGCCGAGCCGGGCGATATCGATTATCTGCACATGATGCCCGAAAGCCACGAGAGCCTGGGCCACGCCGTGGCAGCCAAGCTCCAAGAGATGCTTGGTGAGTAGCGCGACCCAAAGCAGTACAGAAGTTCCCCTTGCGACGGCTTGTTTCGTTGGTTTGCTTTGATCTGTAACAGTTGTAAGGCCGAAAACGGGCTAGATGTTACAGATTAAGATTATTTAGGTCGATATCGGTCGTTTGTCTCGATCTGTAACATCTAGGGTCGATTTCGCCGAGTTGCTGTTACAGATTGAGATTTTCGTTTCAGCGGAATTTGAATGTCTCGATTTGTAACAGGTGGGCCGAAAAATGGACTCTAACTGTTACAGATCGAGATGTTTGTGGGAACCACCGCAAGGGTGCCTGTCCCCTTTGCGGTAGTTTTGGGCTGCGAATCTTAATACTGCCACATGTGGTTGACGGGGCCGGAACCTTTGCCCATGTCAAAGCCGGCGGCGAGAGCGCCGGTTAGGTAAGCCTTGCCGGCGTTGACGGCGTCGGCAAGATCCATGCCCTGCGCCAATGCGCAGGCGATGGCGGACGAAAGCGTGCAGCCGGTGCCATGCGTGTTGCCGGTCTCGATGCGCTTGTGGCGGAACCACGTGGTGAGTGGATCTCCCAGATGGTTGCCCTCGTCATCGAGTGGCGCGGGTTCGGCCAGTACATCGTTGGCCTCGTTGACAAGATGCCCACCCTTAACGAGGGATGCGCAAC
>DBGBJN010000253.1:0-2533 GCA_048449885.1 Collinsella sp. | reverse complement strand
GCGTCGGGCGCTGGGCCTAGATACCCGTGCTGCGCTCTATTTCTCGACCAAGGGCGGCAAGCCCGCGCTGCGCGGCGCGGCGAGTGCCGAGTTGCTCGAGGAAGAGCGTGGTGACGGTCGCATCCCGGGCCTCAAGAAGGGCTTTCCTGGCGAGGGAGGCAGCATGGACTTCGATGCGCTGCTCGACCGCGTTGAGGCCGGCATCGCCGAGCGCCTGCGCGAGCTCGAGGCGGGCGACGTCGCCGCTGTCGATCCGACGTCGGCGCAGGCCGCGCATGCGCGCTGCTCGTATAACCACGAAGGAACTTTTGTAAGGAGGGACGTGTAGACCATGGATCTTTCGACTTTGATGCCGCAGCAGCTGCAGATTGTCAAAACGCTCGACCGTCCGCTGTTTGTCTCGGCGGGCGCCGGTTCGGGCAAGACCTTTACCCTCACGCGCCGCATCGTCTACGCGCTCTCTCCCGAATCCGGTCCGTTCGTTGAGCATCTGGACCAGGTGCTCGCCATTACCTTTACCAAAGATGCCGCGGCCGAGATCCGTGACCGCGTGCGCCGTGCGCTTATCGACGAGGGCATGGACGAGGAGGCCCTGACCGTCGACGATGCGTGGATCTCGACCATTCACGGCATGTGCTCGCGTATCCTGCGCGCACACGCGTTGGAGCTAGGCATCGACCCCGAGTTCACGGTGCTCACCGATACCGACGAGCTCATGGACCAGGCTGTTGAGCATGTGCTGGCCCGCGCGACGGCACCCGATGCCGCCCCCGAGCTCGCCGCATCGCTCAAGGCCCTCTATGCCTGGTATCCCATGGCGGGCGAGGGCGGTCCCTTTGGCGCCGGCACTACCATCAAGGGCCTGGTGCGCGAGCTGCTGGAGCTCTCGAGCCAGCTGCCGGGCGGCATGGACGACGTGAGCGTGGCGCGCAGCCAGGCCGACACCTCGGCGCTTGCCGATGCATATCGCGCAGCACTGGGTGCGAGCAAGGCCGCGACCGAGAAGGCACAGGTGGCGCTCGATGCCATCGATGCATTCGAGGCCAGCGGCAAGACCATGGCCGATGCGGCGCGACTCATGATGTCGTGCACCATGCCGCGCGCGAGCAAGGCATTCCCTAAGGAGCAGGTCGAGCTGCTCAAGGCCGAGGCCGCCGATGCATTTATCAATATCGTGCTGGCCTGCGGTGGTCCCGCGCTCGATGCACTGGTGGGCTTGGCCCGCTCTGTAGAGGCTGAGTATCGCGCGCTGAAAGCTGCCCAGTCCGCCCTCGATAATAACGACCTGCTGCGCATGGCCTACGAGGCCCTGCGCGATTACCCGGCCATCCGAGCGGCATACGAGGGCCGCTTTAATATGGTCATGATTGACGAGTTCCAGGATACCGACCAGATGCAGGTCGATCTAATCCGCTACCTGACGGGTGCGGGGGAGCGCGCGCTGTGTACCGTGGGCGATGCACAGCAGTCGATCTATCGCTTCCGCGGCGCCGAGGTCGAGGTATTCCGTCGCCAGGAGCGCAAGGTGGGCTCGTCTGCCGCGCCCGAGGCGACTGCCGTGACCGACACCCCCGCCGGCGAACTCGTCAAGCTCGTGCGCAACTTCCGCAGCCATGACGAGGTACTGCGTTACGTGGCACGCGTCTTCGACGGCGATGACGGCGGCCTGATGCAGGGCTTTTTGGACCTTGAGGCGAGCGACGGCCGCAAGGACACGCTGGTGGCAGATGCCTCGCGTCGCCAGGCCCTCTTTGTTGCCGGCGGCAGTACGCAGGAGCGCACACGGGCCAAGGCCCGTGCGATCGCTGAGCGATTCCGCGCGCTTGCCGATGCCGGCCAGCCCCAGGGCGGCATGGTACTGCTGCTGGGCCGCATGACCAACGCCGACGTCTACGCCCAGGCCTTCCGCGATCAGGGGCTCGACTGCGTCATCGCGGGCGGCTCGGTCTTTGCCCAAGCAGCCGAGGTGCAGACGGTGCGCGCCCTGGTTTGTGCGCTCGCCAATCCGGCCGATACGGCGCAGGGCCTTATGCCGCTGCTCGCCTCGCCGATGTTTGCGCTCGGCGCCCAGGAGTTCCTGGCGCTGGCGACCAAGCTCGACGATCAGACGGGCGAGACGTCGCGCCGCAACATCGATGCGGGCATCATGAGCGATTCCGATGTGCCGGGCTTGCAGGGCTTGCCGCTTGTGACGCGTGCCCGCGAGGTGCTGCGCTACGCACTGCGTCGCGTGGGGCGTGATTCGTTCGCCGCCATCGCGCGCGACGCGGTCAATGCCTCCGGCTGGTTCGTGCGTCTGGCGCAGCGCGGCCCCGAGGGCAAGGCCATTGCCGCCAACGTGCTCAAGGCGCTCGATGCCGTGGCCGAGGCAGAGGCCGAGCTCGGCAATTCTCCGCGTTCCATCGCGCTGGCCTTCGACCGCTTCTTGGCGGGCAAGGAAGCCCCGGGTGCCCTCAACGAGGAAGGCGACGGCGCGGTGCGCATCATGACGGTGCATGCCTCCAAGGGTCTGGAATATCCGGTCGTGGCGGTC
>DBGBJN010000252.1:0-4972 GCA_048449885.1 Collinsella sp. | reverse complement strand
CTGAGCCACTGGATGCGGGCTATCGATCCGATCATCGCGATGACGATGCCGGCAAAACCCATCACGATGGTGAGTTCATCGGCACCATTGCGACCCTTCATAAAGTCATTCATGCAAATTGCCTTTCATTCGATATACCGCACGCCTTTATACCCGATTTAGAGCAAGGGGGACAGGTTAATTTGCACCAATGTGGTGCAAATTAACCTGTCCCCGGAATACCAAGACGATGCAAAGAAGTCTGTCCCCAATGTCCCCAATTACTTGGAGAGCTTGTCGACGACGCGTTCGATCTCGGCGAGCTTGGCGGCTTTGAGGTCTTCGTCGCCCGATTCGATTGCCGAAGTCACGCAGCCCTCGATATGCGCCTTGAGCACGTCGGCGTTAATGCGCGCAATGAGCGCCTGTGTGGCCATGAGCTGCGTGGAAATATCGACGCAATAGCGGTCCTCATCGACCATCCGCAGGATGCCGTCGATCTGACCGCGTGCCGTTTTGAGCATGCGGGTCACCGATTTATGGTCTGCCATCATGTCGGGTCCTCGTTTCTGGTCGATCTTCCGGATGTCCCCGTCAGTTGCGGTGAAATACGGACCGTTTAAAGGCCTAGGGCGGCACAACAGTCCGTATTTCACCGCAACTTCTGAGGATTGAGTAGGCAGCGTCCTCTATGCAGCGGTCACGGACAGGGCGTGGAACTTCTCGCCGGCGCCCTCGACGGCGGCGGCGAGCTGCTCGGCGGTCACGGTGCCGGCGCACTCCACCTGGACGGTTTGGGTCTCGTGATGGGCGTCGGCGTCGGTCACGCCGGCAACGTTGAGCAGTGCCGTCTCGACAGTAGCGTCGCAGTGGCCGCACATGAGGCCGGAAGTCTTGATTGTGTATCGCATGGGTATTCCTCCCTGTTGTGTCGGCTTTCCCAGGCACCCGACCTTGACCTTCAAGCCGTCGCTCGCGTACCAAAGTACGCGTCGCTCCTCTTTCAGGTCAATCTCGGGCACCTGGAAAACCCGTTCTAAATGGACTTAATGGTGAGCTTATTTTGCCACTTTTGGCTTAAAGGATTTTAAGCGCAGCGCATTGCTTACGACGCAGACACTCGACAGGCTCATGGCCGCGGCGCCAAACATCGGCGAGAGCTGCCATCCGGTGAGCGGGAAGAACACGCCCGCCGCCAGCGGAATGCCGATGCCGTTGTAGAACAGTGCCCAGAACAGGTCCTGCTTGATGTTGCGGATCGTGGCGCGCGAAAGCTCGATGGCGCGGGCGACGTCCATGAGGTCGCTGCGCATGAGTACCACGTCGGCGCCCTCCTTGGCGATGTCGGCGCCGGTGCCGATAGCAAGGCCCACGTCGGCGCGCGCCAGGGCGGGGGAGTCGTTGATGCCGTCGCCTACCATGGCGACCTTGCCGCCCACATCCTGCAGCTCGCGGACGTGGCGCTCCTTGTCGGCAGGGAGGACGTCGGCGATGACCTGTTCGCTGCTCAGCCCCACGCGGCGGGCGATGGCCACGGCCGTCACGCGGTTGTCGCCGGTGAGCATGCGCACGTCGACGCCAAGCGAGCGCAGTGCGGCGATGGCCTCGGCGCTCGTCTCTTTGACCTCATCCGCCACGGCGATGGTACCGACAAGCTCGCTGTTCTTGGCAAAGAACAGCGGTGTCTTGCCCTCGGCGGCGAGCTGTTCGGCAAGACCCGCGGGCACGGTAACGCCCAGCTCGTTCATCAGGCGCATATTGCCGGCGGCAATGGCGTTTTGCCCCTCGCGCGCCGTAACGCCACGACCAGGCACGGCGGCAAAGTCCTCGACCGTGCGCGCGACAATTCCGCGTGTCTCGCACTCGGCCATAATCGCCTCGGCCAGCGGGTGCTCGCTCGAGCGCTCCAGCGCGGCGGCCAGCTTGAGCAGCGCTTTTTCGCTCATGGCGGGCGAGCCGTCGGCGCGCGTGGCTACTACGATATCGGTCACAGCAGGCTTGCCGCGGGTGACCGTGCCCGTCTTATCGAGCACCACGGTACCTACGCTGCGCAGGTTCTCCAGCGCCTCGGCGCTCTTAAAGAGAATGCCCATCTCGGCGCCCTTGCCGGTGCCGACCATAATGGCGACGGGCGTGGCCAGGCCCAGCGCGCACGGGCAGCTGATCACCAGCACGGCCACGGCGGAGGTGAGCGCCTCGTTTATGCTGCCGGTCAGTGCCATCCACGCCGCAAAGGTCACGGCCGAGATCACGAACACCACGGGCACGAACACACCGGCGACCTTGTCGGCCATGCGGGCGATGGGCGCCTTGGTGGCGTTGGCGTCCTCGACGAGCTGGATAATCTTGGCGAGCGACGTGTCGGCACCCACACGCGTGGCGCGGAAGGTAAACGAGCCCGTGCGGTTGACCGTGGCCGCATTGACAGTGTCGCCGGCGGTCTTCTCCACGGGAATGGATTCGCCGGTCAGCGCACTTTCGTCCACGGCCGAGCTGCCCTCGAGCACCACGCCGTCAACGGGGATGGACTCGCCGGGGCGCACACGCAAGACCTGGCCGGGAAGGATACTGTCGACGTCGACGGTGGCCTCGCTGCCGTCCTCTGCCACGACGGTCGCGGTCTTGGGGGCCAGGTCGATGAGCGCCTCGATGGCGCCGCCAGTCTTGGATTTGCTGCGTGTCTCGAGATATTTGCCCACGGTGACGAGCGACAGGATCGTGCCGGCGCTCTCAAAATACAGATTGTCCATGCCCGTTATCATGGCCTCGTGTACCTGACCTGTGGCCAGCTGGTCGGCCATGATAAACATGGCGTAGAGCGACCAGGCAATGGACGCGGTGGCGCCGACGGCGATGAGGGCGTCCATGGTGGGCGCGCCGTGCGCGAGCGATTTAAACCCGTTGATAAAGTACGCGTCGTTGACGTAGACGATGGGGATGAGCAGGACGAGCTCGGTGAGCGCGAGCGTCATGCTGTGGGTGTGGTCGGTGAAGATGCCGGGCAGCGGCCAGCCGAGCATGTGCCCCATGCCTATGTAGAACAGCGGGATGAGGAAGATGATCGAGATGATGAGGCGGGTGCGCATGGCAGAGGCGGCGGCCTCCAGCTTTTTGGTGGGCGACTCCATATGGGCGGCGCCGGACCTGGCTTGCGCACTTCCGCTTTGGACAGCGTCGGTGCCCGTGCTGATGGGCGAGGCCGAGTAGCCCGCGCGGTCAACAGCGGTGCAGATATCGTCGGGGGAGACCTGCGCGGGGTCGTAGTCCACCAGCATGGAGCCGGCGAGCAGGTTGACCGCGACGCTTTGGACGCCGTCGAGCTTGCTGACGGCACGGTCCACGTGCGCTTGGCACGCGGCGCACGTCATGCCGCCCACGTCAAACTTATCTTGAGCCATGGCTTCTCCTTTCTGTGGTTCGGTGTTGGAATTGTTAACCTGCTGATACTATACACCCATACCCCCTGGGGGTGTCCAGTACAGAAAGAAATGTATGACATTTCGTTACAGATGAGGGTGGTTGGTTGGCCGATGAACCGTCCCAACCAATCATCTCAATCTGTAACATCTGGACCGGTTTTTGAACCATAGTTGTTACAGATTGAGACGAACTGTTGAGTGGCAGTCCAAACGTCTCGATTTGTAACAACTAGACCCCGTTTTACCGAGTATTTGTTACAGATTAAGACAAACAGTTGGCAGGAAACTCAATGTCTCGTTCTGTAACATCTAGACCTGTATCTGCCGAGCTGGTGTTACAGATTGAGACAATTGCCGGGGAGGGGTCCTGTCACGGCAAGACGCCCGCTCTCTAGATACAGAATCCGGGGATCACGCAGGTTCGTTTGTTTGGCTTGTCCGCAGGCGTTGCGTACGTAAAGGCGTCGCCGTCGTGGCCCACACGGTTTATGTAGAGCGTGCCTTCGGTCTCCGATGAGTCGGGGCTCACCGTGCGCTCCCACCAGCAGGTGTCCTTGCCCTTCCACTGACGGACCATCGTCTCGTTCGTGGAATACGGGCTCACCTTGAGCTCGCGGAAGAGTTGGTACTCCTTGCCCTCGCTGTTGTAGATGTCTGCCAGGTAGTGATAGTCCTTGGCAAACGAATCGGGCGGTTGCGTACCGCACAGCTCGACCATGGCGGGCAGCCAAAGGGTTGCGGGCAACTCGCTCAGACACGATGCACTGTTGGCGGCGCCCACATTGTTCGAGACCTTCTTGACCCCTTTAATGAGTGCGCGCAACTCGTTGGGCAGCAGCTTAAGGCCGTCGCCGTTGAGCCATTCCCGCAGCTCGCAATCTGCCCAGCCGGCGCTCGGCGGTTCAGCCGCAGCGTTGCGCTCGGCAATACCCGCATCGAACATAAACGTCAGTCCGGCCTTGCCCGTCCCGTCCAGAAGTTCATCGTGGCGGATGCCCACAAGCTGCGCGCCAACCTGCAGCCCGTTGGTGAGCGTGACACGCTTGGTACACGGATAGGGGATACGCCCATCGGCATCGAGCAGGTGATAGCGCTTGGCAATCTCGCGTGCCTCGCTACGGGTCTCGGCGGCCTTAATCTTGAGCGAAATCTCCTGCAGCTGATCCCAGGTGTAGTCGTCAAGCGAACCGCGGATGCCGTCCAGGTAGTCGGGGATGCCAAAGCCATGGGTCGCCGCCCCAATGACGCTGAGCCCCGCAACGGCTGCAACGACGCCACCGATAATAAACCGGCGGCGGGTCATGGCATCGTGCCGGGCCTGCTCCAGGATCTCTCGCGCGCGCTCGCCGGCGACGTCGACCTTAAGGTGCGTACCGGAGTCGATGTCGATTGCGGCGTCACTGCCCGCGCCCTCGCGGCCCTCGGATTCGGCATCGGTGAGGTATGCCGAGAGCACCTCGAGCATCTGCTGCTCGGTGGGACGATCGCACTGCTCGACTGAGAGACCCTTCATGATGATCTGGACGAGCGCCTCATCGCCCTCGCAGCGCGGCTCGAGCGGTGCCGGCTTGGTC
>DBGBJN010000251.1:0-2087 GCA_048449885.1 Collinsella sp. | reverse complement strand
TGCTCGAAATGGTCTCGAAAGACTCTTTTCAAAATTCTTGAAAATTGGGGCTTGCATCACGTGGCGTTCCTTGCAATAATAGTCGAGCGCGAAGCGCACAGGACACGGTGGGTGTAGCTCAGTTGGCTAGAGCGACGGGTTGTGGTCCCGTAGGTCGAGGGTTCGAGTCCCTTTACCCACCCCAGTTCTTGCTTCGTGTTGATATCGGGTCGTTAGCTCAGTTGGTAGAGCAGGGGACTCTTAATCCCAAGGTCCAGGGTTCGAACCCCTGACGGCCCACCACACGATATCTTCTCTAAAGTCCGCCATAACGGACTTTAGCTTTGGGTCGTTAGCTCAGTTGGTAGAGCAGGGGACTCTTAATCCCAAGGTCCAGGGTTCGACCCCCTGACGGCCCACCCAAAGCATGTTAAAGCGACTGGCTTAGGCTGGTCGCTTTTTTGTTAACCTCGCATGGGGTCGGACCCGAAAGGGCACAGCCGCTTTCACAGATCGAGCCTACCCTGGGGATCGGTAAAACCGTCAGTACCCTCCTTGAGTTTCTTCTCGTCTGCCTTCACGCGACGCTCGAGCTTTTTGGTATCCTCGGCAGGCGGTAGGTTCTCGGGGACAATTCCGCGGTCGATGAGGCTGCCACGCACGCTTGTGTTGTTCTCGACGTGCTCTTGCTTGATCTGGTCCAGGCCGTACAGGTCGTGTTCCTCGGCGTTGAAGGCCGTCATCGAGTTCGTAAGGTCCTTTGCTTTGATGAGGACATCGGCTAACCTGTCCGCCAATGCCGCGCTCTTGGGTACGCCGAGCTGCTGCTTCATTTCCGCCGTGCTTCTGCCGCCGAATAACGCCTCATCGCCCTTCGACTTGATGATCGCGAATCCTTTGGAGTCCACGCCGCGTTTGAACGCAATGCCCGAGAGCTGTTTCTCTGAATCGGATAGCGAGTGGCGCGCCTGCAAGCGCTGAATCTCTGCGAAGCGCTGCTCTATGAGCTCTTGGCGGCGCGTCTGCACGGCAAAGTATGCCTGGGCGAGCGCGATCTCTGGCTTGTTTGAATCTCCGTTCTGGGCGATTAAATAGCATGCATAGCGCGTAAGTTTGTAGTCTTTAACCGCGCGAGCGGCGACACCGGCAGTTACCATTTTCGTGGTGTCACGAAAATGGGAATCAACTGGAGTTTTGTTTGTTTCGCACGAGACTTTTGCCCTCTTAACAACTTCGGCGAAGTTCTCCCATCGAGTGTACCCCATGGGTTCCATTAAATCGCGTGCGAGCCAATACTCAACGCCGTCTTCTACATGGGCGTAGCTATCAAGTTCGACACGCCACTTCTCGATATCTCTACTGTCCATATCTCCTCCTCGCTGGTCTATTTTCTATGCGGGCTTTGCCCGCTCTGTATTCAGAATAAGGATACGCTGTCGTGCGGACACGAATGGGCCCCGTGCCACTTCGAGCTCACGGGGCCCATGGATATCGATTGGTTGTGTTCTGCTTTAGGTAGGTGTCCGGTTTAGTCCGCTCGATAGTGCGAACCCAGGCTTTCGGTTCGCTTGCGCATGGCTTTGACCATCTCCATCGACAGCTGAATCTGCGATTGCAGGCGGGCGAGGGCTGCGATCTCGCTGTCATCGGCATGCGGCTTGCTCAGCGCCATGGCCTTGTCTTGCAGACTTTCAAGCTGTTGCAGGGCCTCGGATAGGCCTGTTTCGGTCCTGTTGATCATGCAAAAGGTGCTCATCGTGTGCCTAAGGCTGTGTGTCAGGCGTTCGGCATCTGTTGTGGCAATGCCGTACTGGGGGAGGGTGATATCCGCCTTCAGGGCCGCCTCAGGCTCTTTCTGCGCTGTGAGGGCTGCCGATGCGCCCGCGATACGTCCGAATACGATGCCGTTGGCGCTTGACAAACCACCAATGCGGTCGGCGCCGTGCATGCCGCCTGTCGCCTCGCCACAAGCGTAGAGGCCCTCAACGCCCGTGTGCGCGGTCTTATCGATCTTGATGCCGCCGTTAGCGGCGTGGGCATACATCGCAACGCGCATCTCGTCAGTCGGGGCGATGCCGTGCTCGTCTTGCAGCCAGGTGGCAAAGGTC
>DBGBJN010000250.1:0-3369 GCA_048449885.1 Collinsella sp. | reverse complement strand
GCCCTCACCGCCCATCATGGCAACGACCTCCATAATGCGGTCGAAGAACTCTCGGCGGTCGGTGTCGCCGCGGCGCAGCTCGGTGAAAATCTTGCCGTCGCGAATAAACAGCACACGGCTCGTGTAGCTGGCGGCAAAGCTGTCATGCGTGACCATGAGCACGGTGGCGCGCAGGCGGCGGTTAAGGGCCTCCAGGCTCTCGAGCAGCAGGCGAGCGCTCTTGGAATCGAGGGCGCCGGTGGGCTCGTCGGCCATGATCATGGTTGGGTCGGTGACGAGCGCGCGAGCCGCGGCGACGCGCTGCTGCTGGCCGCCGGACATTTGGTAGGGATACTTGTCGAGCACCTGACTGATGGACAGACGCGCTGCCACATCTTGCACGCGGGTCGAGATCTCTGCCGAGTTTGTGCGAGCGATGGTGAGCGGCAGGGCGATGTTCTCGCGCGCCGTAAGGGTATCGAGCAGGTTGGAGTCCTGGAAGATAAAGCCGAGCTCCTCGCGGCGGAACTGCGAAAGCTTAGCCTGCTTCATGCGCGTCACGTCCTGCCCATTGATGCGGATCGTGCCACTTGTGGCGCTATCGATGGTCGAGACGCAGTTGAGCAACGTCGACTTACCCGAGCCCGAAGCGCCCATGATGCCAACGAACTCACCGCGGTTGACGGTAAAGCTGACGTCGTTGAGCGCGCGGGTCACGTTGCCTAGCGCTCCGTATACCTTTTCGAGATGCGCGACCTCCAGTACCGGGGTCGCCATGTGCGTGGTTTGCATACCGAGTCCTTTCTTGCGATTAGTCTACGGCATCTATGGTCGCAAGAAGACGAGTCGGCTACCATCGATATGGCTTACGCTTGCCTTACCGTTGTGTAAGGTACGGGTAGCTACCCTGTCACGTGTTGATGTTGAGAGAGGACTCCTGTTGAAGACTGTTCATGTTGCCGCTGGGATCATTCGCAAGGAAGGATCCGACGAGCTACTTGCCGTGCAGCGCGGCTACGGCGACATGCAGGGACTTTGGGAGTTTCCCGGTGGCAAGCTCATGCGCGGCGAGTCGCCCGAGGACGCTGTGCGCCGCGAGCTTATGGAAGAGCTGCAGGTGAAGGTCACCAACCTGCGCGATTTCTATACCGTTGAGTACGATTACCCCGATTTCCATCTCTCCATGGAGTGCTACTACTGCTCGCTGGCCGATGAATCCGATGAGCCCCAGAAGCGCGACCGCCAGCTCGATATCCGCTGGATTCCACGCACCTCACTTGCCACGGTGGAATGGATGCCCGCTGACAAGGGGCTCATTGATGCCCTGATTGAGCTGAAGGAAGACCGGCTCGAGGCCAACGGCACTGCCAACGACGCCGAGGCCGCCACGACCGACGAGCCCGCCACCAAACCCAAGCGCGCACCTAAGCGCCGCAGCAAGAAGCGTCCCAAGCCCGGTCTGCTCGACGGCATCGATACCTCGGACCTTTCCGCTGACGAGCGCGAACTGGTGCGCCGCCGCGCCGCTATAAAAAAGTCCATGAAGGGCAACAAGCGCGCCAACACCAAGCCCGAGCTGCTCGTACGACAGCGCCTGCGGGCCGCGGGCCTTACGGGCTATCGTTTGGAATGGAAGGTACCCGGCAAGCCCGACATCGCCTTCCCCGGGCGCAAGATCGCCATCTTCGTCAACGGCTGCTTTTGGCACCGCTGCCCCAAGTGCAACCCTAGCCAGCCCAAGCGCAACGTTGAGTTTTGGGAGGCAAAGTTCCGTCGCAACGTCGAGCGCGACCACGCTGCCGTGGCAGCACTCACTCAAATGGGCTGGACGCCCATAACCATCTGGGAATGCGAACTCAAAAAGGACCGCATCGACGCCACCATGGAAAAGGTCATCGAGCAGGTGCGCGCCGCAAAGCCGCAGCGCTAACAGCGAGCATTCACACGCCCCGCACGTCCGCGCCACATCCGCACCACAAACCTTAGAAAGCCCTTAAGCCCAAAACCTTTCAAAAGTGTTATTCGATACCTCTGACCTGCGGTTTCATCGTAACATCAAACCAGGTTAAGCCTTTCTTTAGCGCTTCTTTGCAACAGCCGCGGCATAATACTGCCAACGCACGGGACCTAGCAGCACACCCCGTGCGCAACCTTTTGGTGGACATCGAGGAGGCCGCATAAGCATGCATTCTTTCAACGACGCAGCACAGCAGCCATCCCTAAAACATGCAGACCTTTTCTCCTTCCCCCCGACACAGAGAGACGGTCTCCTCGACTCCCCCACCACAAAAGCCAAACGCTCAACCAACCAGAGCCACAACTTGCGAGCATCCTTCGAAAAGCTCCAAGCATCCCTAAACAAGTCATTCCCCAACCAAGCCCGGGCATACTAATCCCCCATCAGCAAAGAAGCCCTAACGCCCCACCCATTTCCGCCCTAACGCCACAAGGGCGACGACCTCGAGTAGGTCAACTTGGGAGGGACGAGGGCTTAGTCCCCCAATCTTTCCGCAGGGGGCAAAAAGCCTCGCCGCACGAAGTGCGCAACGAGGCTTTTTGCATGCCCGAGGACGATTGGGGAACTAAGCCATCGTCCCTCCCCGGGATATGTAGCGAGTCGGAGTACCCTTGCTGTTACTCTGCTTTGCCCACAGAGTTAAGGTTGGTCATGCGGATCTTAACCAGCTCGGTGATCTCACGCATACCCTCCTTGGCCGGCTTCTTGGGATCGAAGCAGGCAGGGTTCTCGGCCATGTAGGCCATGAAGCCCTTGGTGTAGGCCTGACGTAGCTCGGTGGCGTAGTTAACCTTGCAGATGCCGTTCTTCACAGCCTCGGCAACCTGCTCATCGGGCACACCGGAGGTGCCGTGCAGAACCAGCGGCACGTCGACGGCGTCGCGGATGGCCTTGACCACGGACTGCTCGATGTGCGGATCGCTCGTGTACACGCCGTGGCTGGTGCCAACGCCAATGGCCAGCGAGGTGCAGCCGGTGCGCTCGACGAACTCCTTGGCCTCGGCAGGATCGGTGTAGGGGCTCTCGCCCTCAACCGCGGGACCGTCGTCCTCCTTGCCGCCAACCTTACCGAGCTCGGCCTCGACGGGCACGCCCATGGCGCGGCCAGCGTCGGCGACGGACTTGGTCAGGGCGATGTTGTCCTCGAAGGACTCGTGCGAACCGTCGATCATGACAGAGGTGTAGCCGGTGCGGAAAGCCTGCATGCAGCGGTCATAGCCATCGCCGTGATCGAGGTGCAGAGCGACGGGCACGGAAGCGCGCTCGGCGGCAGCCTTGACCATGCCGTAGAAGTAGTCCAGACCAGCGGTCTTGATGGTGCCCGGGGTGGTCTGCATGATGACGGGGGACTTGGTCTCCTCGGCAGCGGCCAG
>DBGBJN010000249.1:0-12975 GCA_048449885.1 Collinsella sp. | reverse complement strand
GTAGGTCTGGATGATGACCTCGCCGGGGCGATCACCACGACCGGCACGGCCGGCGACTTGCTCCAGCAGATCGTAGGCGCGCTCCCCTGCGCGGAAGTCCGGCAGCTTGAGGGCGAAGTCGGCATTGACCACGCCCACGAGAGTGACCTCGGGAAAGTCGAGGCCCTTTGCGATCATTTGGGTGCCCAGCAGCACCGCGCAATCGGCGGCATCGAACTTCTCAAGCAGCTTTTTGTGCGCATCCTTGCCGCGCGTGGAATCGGCATCCATACGAATAATGGCGACGTCCTCGGGCAACATCTGGTGCAGTGCGTCCTCGATCTGCTGCGTACCCAGGCCCATTTTTGCCAGGTAGCGACTGCCACATTTGGGGCAACGGCTCGTGGGCGCGGGATACGGCTGCACGCGCCAAGACGAACCGCATGTGTGACACTGCAGCGTGTGCGTGCGCTCGTGATACGTAAGCGCGGTGGAGCAGTGGTTGCAGGTGGGGACGCAGCCGCACTCGCGGCACATAAGGAACGGCGCAAAGCCACGGCGGTTATGCAGCAACACGGCCTTCTCGCGGCGCTCGACCACACGCTCCAGGCCTTCCATCAGCGGTTTTGAGAACATAGAGCGTCTGCCGTGCGAGAACTCGCGGCGCAGGTCGGCAATGCGGACTGTCGGCAGCACGGCGTGTCCCGGGCGCTCGGGCATCTCGACGCGCGTCCAGGTGGCACCGTTATACGTGCCACGGCGGCAGCGGTCGAGGGCCTCAGCAGAAGGCGTGGCCGAGCCCAGCACGAGCGGGCAGCGATAGCGACGCGCCATCTCGGCCGCCACTTCGCGCGCATGGTAGCGCGGGCTGGAACCCTGCTTGTAACTGGTCTCGTGCTCCTCGTCGATGATGATAAGGCCCAAGTCGCTGAGCGGGCAAAAGAGCGCCGAGCGGGCGCCGACGACCACGCGGGCCGCACCGCTGGCGACCATATCCCACTGGTCCAGACGCTCGCCGGCCGAAAGGCGCGAATGGAACACGGCAACCGTCTCGCCAAAGCGCGAGCGAAAGCGGCCGACGGTCTGGGCCGTCAGCGAGATCTCGGGCACGAGCACGCAGGCCGAACGGCCGGCCGCCAGCACGCGCTCAATCGCCGAGAGGTAGACCTCGGTTTTGCCGGAGCCCGTAACACCGTCCACAAGCACCACGTCGCCGTGCGCATCCAGGCGAGCGCGCTCAATCTGCGCGAGCGCCTGCTGCTGACCGCTCGTAAGTGCGACCGGCGCTTTGCCGCTCGCTGAGGACAGCGTAGTCTGCTCGCTGCAACCGCGCCAGGCACGGCGCTCCTCCACCACCACGACGCCGCGTTTTTCGAGCGCCTTAATGGTCGCCGACATACTGTTATAGAGAAGGTTGAGGTCGCGCGTCGTGACCGGGCCGCACTGCAGTGCCTCGATGAGCTGACGCTGGCGGACCGCGGTCTTGGGCGGCGTATAGTCAAAGCCCTCGGGCGTGAGCATGACCCAGCGGTTTTGGATAGGCTTGACGGCGGGACGTTCAACCGTCCACACGCCGTCGTCGCCTTTGACCACGCGCGGGCTTCCACCCGGGGGCAAGAACAGGCGCAGGCACTCGGTAAGCGTTGCGACGTACTCGCGGCTCATCCAGCGCGCGATGCGGGCGGCCTCCGCGGTAAAGAGCGGTTTGCTGAGGATTACCTCGATGGGCTTGATGCGCGAGGGGTCGAGGGCGTTGTTTCCTTGCAGCTCGCCCAGCTCAAGCGCAATGTCGACGATATAGCCCGCGGCGGCACGGTTGCCAAAATGGACCAGGACCGTGGATCCGATCTGCGCCTCGTTGGCAAGAGTTTCCGGGATGCCGTAGGCGAATGGCTCGGACAGCGCACGCGTCGGAATGTCCAGGACTACGCTCGCGTAGGCGGCGATGGGCTCAGGTACAGGCTCGGACTTGGCCGGGGCAACAGCAGGCTCGGGCGTGGCCGGAGCCTGCTCCGGTTCCGGCGAACCAAACAGCGAAAGTTGCTCGGCCATGGCCCCAGCACCTCCTATCCCATACGTCTACAGAAACAAGAGCCCCGCTCGGGGTGAACGGGGCTCGGATACATACGTTTGCGCAGCGATTACAGCGCCATCGTGCGGGCGCGGTCAATGCGCGCCAGGCAGTCGTCGCGACCGACGAGCGCCATGGTCTCGCCCAGCGGAGGGCTCACCATGTTGCCGCAGACAGCGACGCGCACGGCCTGGAACACCACGCGCTTCTTAAGGTCCATCTGCTCGGGCAACGGCTCAAGCGCAGCGTCGATGTTGGCAGCCGTCCACTCGTCCACGCCCTCGAGCGCAGCCTTGGCGGCGTCCAGGATGGCACCCATGCCTTCCTTGGCCAGGCCCTTGTTGACGGATTTCTCGTCATACTCGAGCGTCTCGGCCGTGGCAAAGATGGGAGCGGCGACGGTCACGGCGTCGGCCGGCATCTTAGTGCGCGGCTTGACGATAGCGGCAAGCGCGTCGATCCAGTCCTCGCCGTACTCGACGTTGCCCTCGATGAGGCCCGCCTCGTGCAGCTCGGGGACCATGATCTCGTCGGCAAACTGGGCGTCGGACATGCCGTTGATGTACTCGGCGTTAACCCAATCGAGCTTCTTGGGATCGAAGGTCGCCGGGTTCTTGGAGATGCGGTCGAGCGAGAAGTTGCTGGCCAGGACATCGCGCGGGATGATCGTGGTCTCGCCGTCGAGCGACCAGCCAAGCAGCGCCAGGTAGTTGACGAAGGCATCGGACAGGTAGCCGGCGTCGCGGTACTCCTCCACCGAGGTGGCGCCGTGGCGCTTGGAGAGCTTCTTGCCGTCGGCGCCCAGGATCATGGAGATGTGGGCGAACGTAGGCACGGGAGCGCCGAGGGCCTCGTAGACCATGACCTGACGCGGGGTGTTGGACAGGTGGTCGTCGCCGCGGATGACATGGGTGATCTTCATCATGGCGTCGTCGACAACGGTCGCGAAGTTGTACGTGGGCGTGCCATCGGAGCGGAAGATGACAAAGTCGTCGAGCTCCTTGGCGTCAAAGGTTACCTCGCCGTGGACGGCGTCGTGGATAACGACGTCGCCGCGGTCCTCGGGCACCTTGATGCGCAGGACGTAGGACTCGCCGGCCTCGATGCGACGGCGGGCCTCCTCGGGATCAAGATCGCGGCAACGGCGCTGATAGCCCTGGAAGGGGTCCTTGCGCTCCTGCGCGGCCTTGCGGTCGGCATCGAGCTGCTCCTTGGTGCAGAAGCAGGGATAGGCCTTGCCCTCGTCCCAAAGCTTCTGGGCGGCCTGCTTGTACAGGTCCAGGCGCTCGGTCTGGGCGTAGGGGCCAAAGTCGCCGCCCACCTCGGGACCCTCGTCCCAGTCCAGGCCCAGCCAACGCATGGCGCGCAGGATGATCTGCGTGTTCTCGTCGGTGGAGCGGGTGGGGTCGGTGTCGTCGATGCGCAGGATGAACGTGCCGCCGTTTGCGCGGGCGAAAGCCCAGTTATAGATAGCGGTGCGGGCGCCGCCGATGTGCAGCTTGCCCGTCGGTGAGGGTGCAAAGCGGACGCGAACGTCTGATGCCATGGATATCTCCTCGATTGCAGGATGGATGTCTAACTGCACCAGTATAAAGCATCAGAGCAACCTCCGCACAAAGGGCACCGACCTACTCATTGGGGACAGACTTAAATGACCATTCTTTGGGCAACCTGTCGGCACTTAGGCAAGGCTGGTCATTTATGTCTGTCCCCAATGAGTAGGTGCGGAAAGGGTGTGAATGTTTGATTTACGCGCTATGATGTGCCCTTGCATAGAGAGCCCGGCGGAATGGTAACGGTCGCTGGGACACGTTTTTGAAAGGACAATCATGTCAGAAGAACTTCGTTCCATCCCACCCCAACACGGGTCCTTCGTATTTACGTCGGAGTCGGTGACCGAAGGTCATCCCGATAAGATCGCCGACCAGATCAGCGACGCCGTCCTCGACGCAATCCTCGCCAAAGAAATAGAGCTCCAAGAGCAGGGCTACATCGCCCCCAACGGCGTGCCTGCCAACGTGGAGAACGTCCGCTGCGCCTGCGAGACCCTCGTGACCACCGGCACCGTCATCGTCGCCGGCGAGATTCGCACCCAGGCCTACGTCGACGTGCAGGAAATCGCTCGCGGCGTTATCCGCCGCATTGGCTACAACCGTGCCAAGTTCGGTTTTGACTGCGATACCTGCGGCGTTATGAGCCTCATCCACGAGCAGTCGCCCGATATCGCCCAGGGCGTCGACGAGTCCTTCGAGACCCAGACCGGCGCTACCACCGACCCGATCGACCTGATCGGTGCCGGCGACCAGGGCATGATGTTCGGCTACGCCTCCAACGAGACCAAGACCCTCATGCCGATGCCACACTACCTGGCAAGCCGCCTGGCCGAGCGCTTGGCCGCCGTGCGCCACGACGGTACCCTCGCCTATCTGCGTCCCGACGGCAAGACCCAGGTCACCGTGCGCTACGAGGAAGGCAAGCCCGTCGAGGTCACGACCATCGTCATCTCCACGCAGCACGCCGCCGAGATCGAAGACATGGGCAAGATCAAGGCCGACCTCATCGAGCACGTAATCACCCCGGTCATGGCCGCTGAGAACATGCCGTGGGACAACGCGGACATCTACGTGAACCCCACCGGTCGCTTTGTCGTGGGCGGCCCCATGGGCGACACGGGCCTGACCGGCCGCAAGATCATCGTCGACACCTACGGCGGCTACGGCCGTCACGGCGGCGGTGCCTTTAGCGGAAAGGACTGCACCAAGGTTGACCGCTCCGCCGCGTATGCCGCGCGCTGGGTCGCCAAGAACGTGGTCGCCGCCGGCCTGGCCGACCGCTGCGAAGTCGAGCTTGCCTACGCCATCGGCGTTTCCAAGCCCCTTTCAATCATGGTCGACACCTTCGGTACCGCGCATGTTGCCGAGGCCAAGATCGTTGAAGCCGTAGAGAAGACCTTCGACCTGCGCCCGGGCGCAATCATCCGCGACCTAGACCTGCGTCGCCCCATCTACGAAAAGACGGCAGCCTACGGTCACTTCGGCCGCGAAGACCCCGACTTCACCTGGGAGAAGACCGACCGAGTCAAAGAACTCAAAGCAGCCTGCGGCCTGTAAGCTAACGGCAAAAGCTACAGCCAAGAAACAACGCACCAAAAGAAGTACCGGCTCCAACCGGTACTTCTTTTTTATTAATCCGGTGGTGAAGATGCTTCGATATGAGCCTACGCTGCGTCCCTAGCTAATGAATTTTGCCATCTAGCAACCCCAACCATGTATCCTTAGTCCCGAGGGCGGGGCATAAGGTCGATCGCGAGTTCCGCACGAGCCGGAGAGCACTTAATGTGCTCTCCGTGCGAGCAGGACTGTCCGAGCAGGCGACCTTATGCCCCGCCCTCGGGACGATGGGACAAAAACAAAGGAGCAGTCATGGCTGGCAAGCCGCAAACACTAGCTACGACCTCGGCATTCGAGATCTTGGGCCCCGTCATGGTCGGCCCCAGCTCATCGCACACCGCCGGCGCCCTCCGCTGCGCCCAAGTTGCCGCCAGCCTGTTGGAAGGTCGCATCACCAAGGTCACCTTTGGCCTGTGGAACTCCTTCGCCCACACCTACCGCGGCCACGGCACAGACCGTGCGCTCGTCGCGGGCATACTGGGCCTCGACACCGATGACGAGAACATCAAGCAGGCCTTCGACCTCGCACGCGAGCAGGGCCTCGAATATCACTTTGACATCAAGGGCGACGACGCGTCCATCCACCCCAACACCGTCGACATTGACATGGTCGACGACACGGGCGCCACGGCACAGGTCCGCGGCGAGAGCCTGGGCGGCGGCAAGATGCGCATCAGCCGCATTAACGGCGTCGGCGTCGACATCTCGGGCATGTATTCCACGCTCTTCGTGGCGCACAAGGACGTCCCCGGTGTACTCGCCGCGCTCACCAACCTGCTCGCCTACGCCCATGTAAACATCGCCTTCTGCCGCACCTACCGCACCGAAGTGGGCGGCCAGGCCTACTCCGTCTTTGAGACCGACGGCGCGCCCGACGACACCGTCGTCCCCATGCTGCGCAAGCTCGACAATGTCGATTACGCAACGTTTATCGAACTCCCCGGTTCTGCCTCGTCGCTCTCCCCCGGCGTCTCGGCCAAGGAAATCTTCGACGACGGCGAGCAGTTGCTCGATGCGTGTGAGGAACTGGGGCTCAGCATCGGCGCCGTCATGGCCGTTCGCGAGGCGCGTCTGACCGGCGAGGCCCACGCCGTCGCTGCCATGCGCCGCGTGCTCGACGTCATGCGCGAGGAGACCACGGCCCCCATCGCCAATCCGCAGCGTTCGCTCGGCGGGCTTATCGGCGGCGAGGCCAAGCTTGTCGAAGCCACCGGCCGCAACGATTTGAGCGCAAGCCTGATGGGCCCCGTTCAGACCGATGCCGTGGCCCGCGCGATGGCCGTGCTCGAACGCTCCGCCACCATGGGCGTGATCGTCGCCGCCCCCACGGCAGGCTCAGCGGGTGTTGTGCCCGGCTGCGTGCTTGCACTCGCCGATCGCCTGCAGCTCGACGACGAGCAGGTCATGGACGCGCTCTACTGCGCAGCCGCCATCGGCCTCAACCTCACCACGAGCGCCTGCGTCGCCGGCGCCGAGGGCGGATGCCAGGCCGAGGTGGGAAGCGCCGCCGCCATGGCAGCCGCCGCGCTGGTGCAGATGCTCGGCGGCACGCCCGAGCAGGCGCTCGACGCCAGTTCCATCGCGCTGAGTAACCTGCTGGGCCTCGTTTGTGACCCCGTCGGTGGCCTCGTGGAGGTGCCCTGCCAAAACCGCAACGCCATCGGCGTAGCAGCGGCCTTTAGCTCGGCACAACTCGCCCTCGCAGGCATTAAGAGCTTGGTGCCGTTTGACCAGATGGCACATGTAATGCTCTCGGTGGGCCACGCGTTGCCAGCCACGCTGCGCGAGACGGCAAAGGGCGGCATCGCGCAGGCTCCGGCCGCACTTTCGGCCTGTGCAAAATGCGGGGTGTGCGGATAGCGACTAAGAACGACTCAAAGGTGGGACATTTGTCCCAGCTCTTTCGAATGCCACCGTTTCCGTACCACAAACAGCAGGGCAATCGCTATAATGCAAGCCCAGTAAAAACACGATGAACCGCAAGGCGAAAATCGAAGGATATGCATACGATGTCGCAAAACGATCGAACTCAACTGATTCCCGATCCGCAGCAGCCGAGCAGGCACACCGGCGGCGTTCAGTCGCCGCGTCCTATCGCGCCGAGCCACGGTCAGCAGCGTAGTGCAGCAAACGCTTCCCAACGCCCGAACCAACAGCGACAGCAGCGTCAACAACGTCAGCAGCGCCAGGCAAACGGCAATGCGCCCAAGCAGCCCCACACGCACGCTCGAGGCGATCGTGGCCCCGCGCGCAAACCCGCCGAGAACAATAAGCCGGGCAAAAAGACGACGCTCTTTGTCGTCCTGGGTCTAATCGTCATTGTCTATATCGTAGGCGTCGTAGCATTTTCGCAGGTAGCCTACCCCAACACCACCATCGCCGGCGTCGACGTCTCGTTCTCCAACGCTTCGTCTGCCGCCACCAAGGTCAATTCGGCATGGAAGCACTATAAGCTCGCCGTGACAGGCGATGACTTTAGCTGGACCTATCAGCCCGAGTCCGATGAACCCATCGTCGATGGCGAAGCTGCCGCAAAAGAGATCATCAACCACAACGAAGCCTTTATTTGGCCGGTCCGCCTTGTGGAATCCTTAAGCGGCAAGACCAAAACAACCGCTACCTCCAACGAAGTCGATCTTGATCAAGACGTCGACCTGTCCATGCTCTCCGACACCTTTGACCAAAAGAAGTTTGAGAAGGATCTGGGCGCCGCCATCAACGAGTTTAACGAGGGCCGTTCGGGCACGTTCGAGGCCAATAGCTCCTATGACGAGCAGGCCGGCAAGTTTACCGTCGAGAAGGCGCGCTCCAACGAAAAACTCAACCGCGAGCATGTCATTAAGTATGCCGAGCTCGAGCTTGCCTCGCTGGCCGAGTCCGTAGATCTTTCCAAGCTCGGCAACGATGCCTATGAGCCGCTCAATGGAACGCTGACCGATGATCAGATTCAGGCCGCATGCGATGCCGCCAACAACTTTCTGGGCGTCAACGTGACCCTCAAGCTCAACGGCGAGGATGCCGGCAAGGTTGATGGCAGCTCCGTATTGCAGTGGATCAGCTTTGCCGATCCCGCCAACCCAACGCTCGATACGTCGCAGATCAGCAACTGGGCAGCCGAACTCGCCAACGGCTTTAATACCGTGGGCTCCACTCGCTGGTGGACGCGCGCCGATGGCAAGCAGTGCGCCGTCGAAGGCGGCGACTTTGGTTGGTCCATCGACAGCAGCTCGCTCGCCAAGCAGGTCGAGGACGCCATTAACAACAAGCAGACCGGCGAAATCGAGATCAAGTACTCCCAGAAGGCCGACACCTTTACCGCAAAGGGAGAGCCCGACTGGAAGGCGTATATCGACGTCGACCTGTCCGAGCAGCACGCGCGCTACTATGACGAGAGCGGTAATATCGTGTGGGAGGCCAACTTTATTTCCGGCAAACCGGGCGAAGACGCCACCCCCGAGGGTGTGTGGCAAATCAACAGCAACGACGGCGGCAGCACCCTGATCGGAGCCAAGGACCCCGAGACCGGTAAACCCAAATATGAGAGCCCGGTGAGCTACTGGATGCCGTTTGAGGGCAACATGATCGGCTTCCACGACGCCACCTGGCAAAACGACAAGAGCTTCGATAACGCCGAGTCGTACAAGTGGTGCGGCAGCCACGGTTGCATCAACCTGCGCCTGGCCGACGCCAAGGCACTGCACGATTGCATCAAAGTCGGCCTGTGCGTGGTTGTCCACTCGTAGTGCAACGCGCGCATTCCTACAACGTGGAACCGCTGCGACCAATCTAACAGTTCCGAAAGAAACCGTCCTATGCGCCCGCCCCAACCGGTGGGCGCATATAATTATCGAGGTTCTTACTATAAAGGAGACGCTATGCCGAATGTCCCCACGATCACCCCGGGCCCAGATGATACCGAGCGCACGCCCGAAGGTGCCACCGAAACGTTTCCTCTGATTACAAACGTACATGCCGACAAGCAGAGCGGACGCGCGAACGATACGGCCGAGATTTCCGATGAAGAGGCATATGCCAAGCTCAAGGCAAAGCGTGCCGAACGCCGACGCAAAAAGCTGATTCGTCGCGGTATTGCCGCCGGCGTCGTGGGTGCCGTCGCGCTCATTGCCATTGTTGCAACCCTTGTTATCAATGTGCAGCCACAGGGCGCTAGCGGTCCTGTGACCGACATAGTGACCGAGGGCACGTTTACCACAACGGTCGAGGCGAAAGGCCAGCTCAAACCCATTTCGTCCTCAGTGGTCTCCCCTTCTGTCGACGGCACGGTCGATTCTATCAACGTGCAGGCAGGCCAATCCGTCAACGAGGGCGACGTGCTTATGACCATTAAAAACGACGAGCTCGATCGCAACGTTGCCGAGGCGCAGCGTGCAGTTGCTGCCGCTCAAGAAGACCTCGCCAACGCGCAGAAATCCGCAGCTGCTGCGCAGGCCACCCCAACGACGGACGTCGAGGGAGCTTCCGCAGCGGCTGGCGTCTCCGCCGCATCAGTGGACACGAACGCCGTATCGGCCGCGCAGCGCAGCCTCGCATCAGCCCAGGCAAACCTCGACCAGGCGAACGCCAAGGCCTCCAGTCGCACGGTCACGGCCCCGAGCTCGGGTAGCATCGTGGAGCTCAATGCCAAAGTGGGCGCCACGGTTACAGGCGGCATGATCATGGGCGAAAGCGATACGAGCGGCGGCAAGCAGTGCATGCAGATCGCCGACCTATCTAAGATGAAGGTGACCGTGCAGGTGGGCGAAAACGACATCGCCAAGATCGCCGTTGGGCAGAGCACCAACGTCACGTATCCCGCGTTTCCCGATATCGTGAGCCAGGGCACCGTCACGGCTATCGCGTCGGTGGCAAACTCCGACGCCGCCAACGGTGGCGGCGGCAGCGTGACCTTTAACGTCGACATTCTCATCGAGGCGCCCGACGCGCGCCTGAAGCCGGGCATGACGGCCGAGGTCTCGGTGGTGACCGAGCAGCTCGACGACGTGGTGATGGTGCCGACGATGGCGCTCATGACCGAAGACGGCGAACACTATTACGTCAACGTCGCAACCGATGACGAGGGCAAGCAAACCCATCGCGTGAAGGTGACCGTCGTGACGCAAAACGACAACGAAGCCGTAGTCGGCAAGACACAGGTTAAGCGCGACGACCAGGGCAACGAGATCAACCCCAACGTTCCGGTTACCAAGCTGCGCGATGGCGACACCCTCGTCATGGACACCGGAGCGGACGCAACGGCTGACGGCGGCTACGGTGCGGATTCGGGCAGTATGTCTGCCGACGAGGGCATGTAATGCGTCCCGTTATCGACATCCGCAACGTGCACCGCATCTTTGAGAGCGAGGCGGGGTGCGCCCACATCCTGCACAACGTGAGCCTGGCGGTAAATCCCGGTGAATTCGTCGCTATCACCGGCCCCTCGGGCTCGGGCAAGTCGACGCTCATGAACATCCTAGGCTGTCTGGATAAGCCGACGGCGGGCGACTACTACCTGCAAGGGCTCAACGTGGCCGAGCTCGATGATGAGGAGCTCACCGAAGTTCGCGCCCTGAGCATTGGCTTTGTCTTTCAGAGCTTCAACCTGCTGCCGCGCCTGTCGGTTATCGAAAATGTGATGCTGCCGCTGGCCTACACCAATGTGCCCCGTAGCCAGCGCGAAATGCGCGCCGTGCACGCGCTGCAGGCTGTCACGCTGCCCGTCGACCACTGGGACCACCGCATATCCGAGCTCTCGGGCGGCCAGATGCAGCGCGTCGCAATCGCGCGCGCCCTCGTCAATGACCCGCCCATCATTCTGGCCGACGAGCCGACGGGAAACCTGGACTCCGCTACCGGAGCGCTTGTGATGGAAACCTTCCATAAGCTCCAGAAGCGCGGCAAAACCATCGTGCTTATCACACACGACCCCGGCATCGCCGCCGAGGCCGACCGTGCCGTGACCATCCGCGACGGTCGCATTCACGACGGCGCGTATATTCCACATGCACCGCGGACCCTGCGCAGCGCCGTGGATAGCCTGCCCAGGATTTCCGCCTCCGCCAACCCGCCGAAAGGAGAGATGGCATGAGCGCCCGCGATCTCATCCAGGAAGCCCTTCACTCGCTCGAAGCTAACAAGGGGCGCAGCCTGCTCACCATCCTGGGCATTGTCATCGGCATCGCCTCGGTTATCGCCATGACTTCGCTCATCGGCGGCATCCAAAACAGCCTGGTCAACAGTCTGGGCCTCAATGCGGCACGCATGGTGCAAATCTATTCGTCGCAAGAACTCACCGAGTCCGACATCGAGAAGCTTCAAAAACTGGTGCCGCAGATAGAGCAGATCGGCATTGTCGACAGCGCGTATACCGAGTATAAGACCGGCGATAAAAGCTATACCGTCATGGCACAGGGTGTCGATAGCGACATGCTCGACGCCGTGGGGGCCAGCAAGCTCGTTGCGGGGCGCACCTATTCCCAGGCCGAGTCCCAATCAGGCTCGCGCGTGGCGCTCATCAGCCGCGGCGGCGCCGATCAGCTTTACGGCAACGAACAGGATGCGCTGGGGAAAACCATCAAGGTGTCCAACGGCGAGGTGCAGATTGTAGGTGTGATTGATGGCGGCAACGACTCCATGGGCTCGCTCACGCTGTATATGCCGCGCGAAACCATCTCAGGCCTGTTTGGCGACGAAAATCCTTCATTCCCCAGCGTGACGGCTCTTGCCGCCGAGGGCACAGACATGGACGAGCTTTGTAAGACCATCGAGTCCAAGGTGCGCGCAATGAAGGGCATCGCGGAGGATGATGAGTACGACAGTGTATCGGCGACCTCCATGAAAAGCGCCATCGATGCACTCAACTCCTTTATGGGCGCGTTCTCGCTCATCATGGGCGCTGTCGCCAGCATCTCGCTGCTTGTCGGCGGTATCGGCATTATGAATATGATGCTCACCAACGTGACTGAGCGCATCCGTGAGATCGGCATTCGCCGTGCCCTGGGCGCAAGTCGTCGCGATATCACCGCGCAGTTTTTGGCCGAGTCCTCGGCGCTGTGCGTCACCGGCGGACTGTTGGGTGTCCTGATTGGCTATCTGCTGGCATGGGGACTCACGTTCTTTGCCGCAAGCTCGGGCATCATGAGCGAGTTTGGAGCTACCGGGACGATCACGCCAAGCTTCTCCATTACAACAGTGTTGATCGCGTTTGCCGTATCGGTCGGCATCGGCGTAATCTTTGGCTTCTACCCCGCTCGCCGTGCAGCAAAGCTCGACCCGGTGGAATGCCTACGCTACCAGTAAGCCACCACCAACAAGTTGCGGTGAATTAGGGACTGAATATGCTATTTAGCAGCAAAAACAGACGCTATTTCACCGCAACTTATTGAAGGGCTGCTTGCGCCAGTTCCGTGCGTCGTCCTCGAGCGATTGGCGGATGACAGGCTTGTACGGGTCGAGCTTGCTCGGGGCGCTCCTCCTCGCAGGCGGGAGGGCACGCATGCGCGGCGAGCGCCTAGCGCGCGAACTCCCGTAAGAGCGCGTCTTCCACTTCCCTAAGCGAAAGGGCCCCGCCTCCCTCGGCGGGACGGGCGACCACGATACAGCGCGCTCCCACGTCGCGCGCGGAGGCGATCTTCTCGGCCGTGCCGCCTACGGTTCCCGAGTCCTTGGTCACAAGCCACTGGGCGCCCACCTGCCGAAGCATCGCCTCGTTGAGCTCGCGGGTGAAGGGCCCCTGCATGCCGATGACGTGCGACGGCG
>DBGBJN010000248.1:0-4822 GCA_048449885.1 Collinsella sp. | reverse complement strand
GCCGATACCCTTGTTCTGGGCATCTTTAGCTGCGCAAAGACCGATGGTACCGCTGCCACAGTAGGCATCCATGAGCACATCGCCCTGGTGCAAATCCATGCCGTCGATAGCGAGCTGATAGAGCAGCTCGGTCTGCTGCGGGTTGGTCTGGTAGAACGCGGTGGGGGAGATATCGAACTCGCAGCCGAGCAGCTGGTCGCGCATGCACTCGGCGCCATATACAATGCGGGTTTCCTCGCCGAGGATGGCGTTGCCGGGACGTCCGTTGATGTTTTGGGCGACGGTGACGATGCGCGGATTGAGTGCGGCGACAGCCTCAAAGAACTCCTGCGCATGCGGCAAGTCGCGCTGAGCGGTCACGAGCGTGACCATGACCTGGTCGGTACGCCAACCGCAGCGGACGACGGCATAGCGAAGCAAACCAAGATGCTTGTCCTCATTAAAGGCGGGAATATGCAGCCGCTCAGCTTCGCGTGCGATGCCGTTGAGAATCTGACGGGCACCCGGCGCCTCGACAGGACACTCGGGTACGGCAACGATCTTGTGCGTGCCACGTTCAAAAAAGCCGCAGCGGACAGCGCCCTCTTTACCGGGAGCAAAGGGAGTGGCAGCCTTATGACGAAAGCCACGCGGCGCAGGATATTTACCCGGGCCGCCCAGGGTGACGCCCATACCGCGAATAGGATCAACGGCGATACCCTCACGCTCACAAAGCGAAGCAAAAAGCTCCTCCATAGCAGCCTGCTTAGCTGCCAACTGCTTTTTATAAGGACGATTGAGCGCCGTACACCCACCGCAAGCTTTCATGATGGAACAAGGAGACTTGGGGTCCACAGCCTTACGCGCAGACGAAGCCAGATCTTTATGCGAACGCTTGGAACGAGTCTGAGGCGCTTTATCCCCGCCTCGACGAGAGTCAGAACGCTTGGCCTTAGCCCTGCTCTTGGCCGATTTGCTTTTTGCAGCTTTAGAAGACTTGGATTTCGTAGAAGATTTCTCCTCCGACCCCTCAGCTGCTTCGATCAAAGCACGACGAGCCTTACGCTCCGCACGAGATTCTGCCATGAATTAACTCCACTAATTTATAAATTGAAATCTGAAAGCATTGTACCGTGCCAAGCCAACGGGCGATATGCAAGCGCCCATTTCATGCCAGTGATAAGTCCAACGATGTTTGCCCGGCGTGGGCGGGGAGCGGCGCGTAATTAAGTTTATCGCGAGTTCCGCACGCAAAGGAAAGCACTTAATGTGCTTTCCGTCTTGCGCAGGACTGTAGAGCAGGAAACTTAATTACGCGCCGCTCCCCGCCCATGCCGGGCAAACCCTCCCTTGTACTTTATCAAGGTAGAGTGTATGATTCTGAACGTTACATGACTCACTTTACCTAACTAAAGTGTCATCAAGGGGGAATACCATGAACACCGATATGTCTCGTCGTCAGTTTGTTGGTCTAGCCGGCTCGCTCGCCACGGTGCTTGGCCTTGGTCTTGTCGGTTGCGGCGGTGGTGCCGGCAAGGGCTCCGCTGCTGGCTCTGCCGCGGCCAAGGATGTGAAGGGCGCTGCGGAGTCCAAGAAGCTCGTCGTGGGCTTTGACAAGTCCTATCCTCCGTACGGCTTTGTGGGCGACGACGGAGAGTACACTGGTTTTGACCTCGATCTGGCCAAGGCTGTTGCCGATAAGCAGGGCTGGGAGGTCAAATACGAGGCCATCGACTGGGATGCCAAGGATACGCTGCTCAACTCGGGGGCCATCAACTGCATCTGGAACGGCTTTACCATGGAGGGTCGCGAGGACGACTACACGTTCTCCGAGCCGTACATGCTCAACGAGCAGGTGCTGGTGGTAAAGAAGGATGCAGGCATCAAGAGCTGGGACGATCTTGCCGGCAAGACCGTGATTACCCAGACCGATTCCGCTGCGCAGGATGTGCTCGAGGGCGAACAGAAGGATCTGGCGGCGACGTTTGCCACGCTCGACACGATCGGCGAGTACAACACGGCCTTTATGCAGCTCGAGAGCGGCGCGGTCGATGCCGTGGCTTGCGACCTTTCGATTGCCCAGTATCAGCTTGCCGCCAAGCCCGATGCTTATACGCAGCTTGATGAGCCGCTGTCCAGCGAGCACTACGCCGTCGGCTTTAAGAAGGGCGACACCAAGTCGGCCGACGCCGTGACGGAGGCGCTCAAGGCACTCTATGAGGACGGCACGGTCAAGGACCTGTGCGACAAGTATGCGGATTACGGTCTTTCCTTCGACAACTGGGTTCTGAAATAGCGGCTTTCCCAGGCACCCGATTTTGCCGTTCAAACCGTCGCTTGCGTACATTTAGTACGCGGCGCTCCTCTTTCACGGCAAACTCGAGCACCTGGAAAACCCGCTTTAGCATTGGGTTTGCTGTTCTGTTGTCGCGAAAGAGAGCTTAGGTTGTCTATTCAGGTCATGATGCAGATGCTTGGCCAGGGATTCTTGGTCAGTTTGCAGTTGTTTGTGCTGACACTGCTGGGGTCGATTCCGCTGGGAATCCCCGTGGCGTTTATGCGCATGAGCAAAATCGCGCCGCTTCGCTGGATTGCGCGCATCTACATTTCGGTCATGCGCGGTACGCCGCTCATGCTGCAGATGTTTGCCATCTACTTTGCCCCGTACTACGTGTTCGGCATTTCGCTCACGCCCGATTCCAAGTGGACGGCGTGCGTCGTGGCGTTCATCATCAACTACGCCGGTTACTTTGCCGAGATCTATCGCTCGGGCCTGCAGTCCATTCCGCGCGGTCAATACGAGGCAGCGGAGGTGCTGGGCTATTCGCGCATGCAGACGTTTCTGTATATCGTGATGCCGCAGGTCGCCAAGCGTATTCTGCCGGCGATGGGCAACGAGATCATCACGCTGGTCAAGGACACGTCGCTGGCGTTTGCCATTGGCGTGGGTGAGATGTTCTCGACGGCCAAGGCGCTGGTCGCCTCGCAGGTGAGCATGGTGCCGTTTGCGATCGCGGCGCTGATTTACTGGGTCTTTAATTTCGTCGTCGAGATGCTGCTGGGCGCCGCCGAGAAAAAATTGGATTACTACCATGATTAATTCGGTAATGAATATAGCGAACGCGCGTAAGGCGTTTGGCGGCAATGAGGTGCTCAAGGATATCTCGCTCAAGGTAAAGCGTGGCGAGGTCGTGGCGATTATCGGGCCTTCGGGTGGCGGCAAGTCCACGCTGTTGCGGTGCGCCACGCTGCTCGAGACACTCGACGGAGGCTCGCTCTCGTTTGGTGACCTTGCCGTTGCGACGGATGCGGGTTCGGGCGCGGTCTATGCGAAGGGCGATGTGCCCAAGCAGGCGCGCTCGCGATTCGGTCTGGTGTTCCAAAATTACAACCTGTTCCCGCACTATACCGTGATGAAAAACATCATCGACGCGCCGATCCGCGTGCTTAAGCGCCCGCGCGAGCAGGCGGAAGCTCGTGCGCATGAATTGATTGCTCAGATGGGGCTTGTGGGCAACGAGAACAAGGTTCCGTGTGAGCTTTCGGGCGGTCAGCAACAGCGCGTGAGTATCGCCCGCGCCTTGGCGCTCGACCCGGAGATCTTGTTCTTTGACGAGCCGACCTCGGCGCTCGATCCCGAGCTAACGGCCGAGGTGCTGCGTGTCATTAAAGACCTTGCCGCGCAGAATATGACGATGGTGATCGTGACCCACGCAATGCAGTTTGCGCGTGATGTTGCCGATCGCGTGGTCTTTATGGACGGAGGCCGCATTGTCGAGGAGGGTCCGGCCGAGCAGGTTATCAATCACCCGCGTGAGCAACGTACCCGTGAGTTCTTGAGCCGTATCGAGGGGTAGGCTCAGGTATTTACTCAACTATTAATTGAGGCGAAGCCGCCGCAGGTCTTACGGTCTGTGGCGGCTTTTTTGTTTGCATCGACGGGGTTCAATAATCGCCTCACAAGCTTGTCTCTTCCTCTCGCCGCCTGTATTCATACGTGCGCCGAAAGGTATGCATGGACAGCCGCCCGTGAGGGTAGGGTGGTGGCATGGGACATTTGGAGGGTGAGTCGGCTCGGCTGCCGACCATGCTGCTCCCGGGATGGCACCGACCGCGAACTCTCCCCGTTGGCGTCGCGCATTGCGCGCGGCCCTGCAAGGAGGTCATCATGGGTGCTCCCAAGACCGGTAACGTAAGGAACGTGGTGCTCGTAGGCCAAGGCGGGGTGGGCAAGACTTCACTCGCCGAGGCCATGCTCCACCTTTCCGGCAAGACCGCCCGCCTGGGCGGCCACGACGGCACCAAGCCCACGCTCGACTATGACCCCGAAGAGGTCAAGCGTGCATTTTCCATCTCGACGACCATCGCGCCGATCGACTGGAAGGGCGCGCGCATCAATGTGCTCGATGCCCCGTGCTACCCCGATTTTATCGGCGACGCCTTTGCCGCGATGAGCGTCTGCGAGACGGCTCTGTTTGTGGTCGACGCCGAGGCCGGCCCGCAGCCTACGACGGTTAAGCTCTGGTATGCCGCCGAGGACCTGCGCCTGGCGCGTGCGGTGTTCGTAAACCGCCTGTCGCGCTCCGAGGCCAGCTTTGCGACCACGATGGACCTGCTGCAAGAGCGCTTTGGCACGCGCCTGGGCGCCGTGACCCTTCCCTGGGGCGAGGGCGAGGACTTTGACGGCATCATCGACCTGGTGCGCATGAAGGCGCGCCATTGCAACGGCACCGAAGCCGTTGAGTCGGAGATTCCCGAGGAGTATCGTGCCCAGGCCGAGGAAGCCCATGACCATCTGTGCGAGCTGGTGGCCGAGGCTGACGACGAACTGATGATGAAGTAC
>DBGBJN010000247.1:0-5062 GCA_048449885.1 Collinsella sp. | reverse complement strand
TGCGCCGTTTAGCGAGTATGTTGAGACCTTTACCGAGGAGCAGGTGCGCGCCGAGACCGCCCGCTGCCTGGGCTGCGGCGCCTCGATCGTCGACCCCAACAAGTGCATCGGCTGCGGCCTGTGCACCACCAAGTGCGCGTTCGACGCCATCCATCTGGATCGCGACCGCCCCGAGTGCTCAACGATGGTCAAATACGAGCAAAAGCTCCCAAGCCTTGGCAAGTATGCTCTAAAGCGTGCCATCAAGATTAAATTTGGTCGTAAATAGGTAGCCATGGCGGGTAAGGGGACGGCGCAGACTAGATCTCGTCGTCCCCTTGCTTTGAGTTTGCATCGAATCAACCTCTGCAGAAAGGGTTTCGCCTTGCATGAATTGGGAATCGTGTATCACATCATTCGTGATGTTGAGAATGTGGCGCGCGCTCATGGCGTGCGTCGCGTTTCGAGCGTCACGCTGCTGCTGGGCGAGGTCTCGGGCGTCGTTCCCGACTTGCTGCTCGACGCTTGGCGCTGGGCAGCAGATAAAAAGCCTATCGCGCAGGGCGCGGAGCTTATCGTGGAGCCCGTCGAGGCCGTGACACATTGCGAGGCGTGCGGCCGCGACTACGCGACGGTCGAGCACGGCAAGACCTGTCCCCATTGCGGTAGCGGCGAGACCTATTTGCTGCAGGGCCAAGAGGTAATGATCAAACAGATCGAGACCCCCGACGAGGACCCGGCAGACGCTGCTCCTGACGGCCTCTCCGACGCACCCGATGCCGTCGACGCCGCCAACCCACTCCACATCGCCTAACATCCAATGACTGCATGGGCTAGAGTTCTAAACATATTTGCTTCGGTTAGTCAAGTCATGTCTGTTTAAACAAAATGGCGGCACGCAGACGCATTAGGATCCACCTAAAAGCGGTCTTAACGAACAGTGCACCTTTATATGTCTTTGAAAGCAATCGGAAAATCACGTTTTAGCAGGCAATGAGCTGTAAATCAGCAATGTAATCAATTTGTAACAAACTTAGACGTTTAAACAAATAATCCAACCTTTTGCGAATTTAGCTATAATTCCACAATCCAAACAGGTATACTCCTTTCATGTCGTGTAGGAAATACGTAGACAAAAAGGAGGTTATGTGATGGTAAGTATTGTTCTTGCTAGCCACGGGGACTTGGCAGCTGGAATCAAGCAGACGGGCTCGATGGTCTTTGGCGATCAGCCGTCTGTTGCCGTGGTCTCGCTCGAGCCGAGCATGGGCCCCGACGATTTCCGCGCCAAGGTCGAGGAAGCAGTCGCTTCCTTCGAGGACCAGGAGCAGGTGCTCTTCCTCGTTGATCTGTGGGGCGGCACGCCGTTCAACCAGATCAGCGGGCTCATCGAGGGCCACGATTCCTGGGCTATCGTCACCGGTGTCAACCTGCCTATGCTCATTGAGGCATATTCGCAGCGCTTTGACGCAAAGAACACTGCACATGCGATCGCAAAACATCTCGTGACTGAGGCTAAGGCTGGCGTGCGCGTCAAGCCCGAGTCTCTGGAGCCCGAGGAGAAGAAGCCGGCTGCGGCCGCCGCTGCTCCTGCAGGCGCCATCCCTCCGGGAACGGTCATCGGCGACGGGCACATCAAGATTGCCCACGTCCGTATCGACACCCGTCTGCTTCATGGTCAGGTGGCCACCACGTGGACCAAGCAGATCAACCCCAACCGCATCATCGTGGTTTCCGACGGCGTTGCTCACGACGAGCTCCGCAAGACCATGATCGAGCAGGCTGCCCCTCCGGGAGTCCATGCCAACGTCGTGCCCATCAAGAAGATGGCCGAGGTCGTCAAGGACACGCGCTTTGGTGACACCAAGGCCATGCTGCTCTTTGAGAACCCGCAGGATCTGCTCAAGGCCATCGAGGCCGGCGTCGACATCAAGGAAGTCAACATCGGTTCCATGGCTCACTCCAAGGGCAAGGTCGTCGTCACCAACGCCGTCGCTATGGGCGATGACGACGTCAAGACTCTCGAGGCCCTCAAGGCCAAGGGCGTCAAGTTCGAGGTCCGCAAGGTTCCTTCGGATTCCTCCGAGGATCTCGACGCCATGTTGAAGAAAGCTAAGGCCGAACTGGCCGCTCAAGCATAGTAAAGGAGGGTCCGATACATGTCTGCAATCACTATTCTGCTTGTTGCGATTGTCGCGTTGCTTGCCGGTATGGAAGGCATTCTGGATGAGTTCCAGTTCCATCAGCCGCTCGTGGCATGCACGCTTATCGGTCTCGTAACCGGTCACCTTCAGGAGGGCATCCTCCTGGGCGGTTCGCTCCAGATGATGGCCCTTGGCTGGGCTAACGTCGGCGCCGCCGTCGCGCCTGACGCCGCTCTGGCCTCGGTCGCTTCTTCGATCATCATGGTGCTCGCCCTCAACGGCGGTGCCACCGATTCGGCCAAGGCCGTTACCGCGGCCATCGCCGTCGCCGTCCCGCTGTCGGTCGCTGGTCTGTTCCTGACCATGATCTGCCGTACCATTGCTACCGCTATCGCTCACGCCATGGACGGTTGCGCCGAGAAGGGCGACTTCTCCGGCATCGAGCGCTGGCAGTACGCTGCCATCCTCATGCAGGGCCTTCGTATCGCCATCCCGGCAGTACTTCTGTGCATCATCCCGGCCGAGGCCGTTACCAACGCGCTTAACGCTATGCCCGACTGGCTGTCCGGCGGCATGGCTGTCGGCGGCGGCATGGTCGCTTCCGTCGGTTACGCCATGGTCATCAACATGATGGCCACCAAGGAGACCTGGCCGTTCTTCATCCTCGGCTTTGTCCTTGCTGCCATCCCTCAGCTCACGCTGATCGCCCTTGGCCTCATCGGCATCTCCCTTGCCCTCATCTACCTTGGCCTTAAGGATCTGGCCAAGCAGGGCGGCGGCATGGGCGGTGGCTCCGGTGACCCGCTCGGCGACATTCTGAACGATTACGAGTAGGAGGGGAGTGATACATATGGCAGAGAACAAGATTCAGCTCACCAAGGCTGACCGCAAGAAGGTTTGCTTCCGTCATCAGTTCCTTCAGGGCTCGTGGAACTACGAGCGTATGCAGAACGGCGGCTGGTGCTTCGCAATGATCCCTGCGATCAAGAAGCTCTACACCAGCAAGGATGACCAGATTGCCGCTCTTAAGCGCCACCTGGAGTTCTATAACACCCACCCCTATGTTTCCGCCCCCGTCATTGGCGTTACCCTCGCTCTCGAGGAGGAGCGCGCCAACGGTGCCCCGATTGACGACGTCGCCATTCAGGGCGTCAAGGTCGGTATGATGGGCCCGCTCGCCGGCGTCGGCGACCCCGCCTTCTGGTTCACCCTTCGCCCGATTCTGGGCGCTCTGGGCGCTTCCCTGGCCCTGTCCGGCAGCATCGCCGGTCCGCTGCTGTTCTTCTTCGCGTGGAACATCATCCGTTACGCCTTCCTGTGGTACACGCAGGAGTTTGGCTACAAGGTCGGCTCCTCCATCGCCAAGGACCTCTCCGGCGGTCTGATGGGCAAGGTCACCGAGGGTGCATCCATCCTGGGTATGTTCATCATCGGCGCCCTGGTCGAGCGCTGGGTGTCCATCTCCTTCACCCCGGTCGTCTCCAAGGTCACGCAGTCTGCTGGCGCCTTTATCGACTGGGCTAACCTGCCCTCCGGTTCTGAGGGTGTCAAGGAAGCACTGACGATGTATAACTCCATCGGTGCTAACGCCCTTGATCAGGTGAAGGTCACCACGCTTCAGGCCAACCTCGATCAGCTCATCCCCGGCCTTGCCGCCGTGTGCCTGACCCTGCTGGTCTGCAAGCTCCTCAAGAAGAAGGTCAGCCCGATCGTCATCATCCTGGCTCTCTTCGCCATCGGCATCATCGGTCGCGTCTGCGGCTTCATGTAAGCACGTTTCGGCTTAAGACCGAGAATTGCTAGGCAAGGGCTTTTGAGCCATTGAAACGGACCGCACCCGGTGGGTACACTGGATGCGGTCCGATTGTTTTATTTGGAGGGCGAGGCGCGCATGGCGCAATCTCAGAACAGCACGGTCGATCTGGCAACGCCGGCAACCTGCCTGATGGGGCTTACCAGCCACGGTAACGTGATGGTGGGCAATAAGGCGTTCGAGTATTACAACGAGCGCAATCCCGAGGATTATATTCAAATCCCGTGGGACGAGGTCGACTATATTGCCGCCGAGGTTTTACGCGGCACCAAGAAGATCACGCGTTTTGCCATCTTCACCAAGGACAACGGTCACTTTACGTTTTCGACGCGCGACGACAAAGAGACGCTTCGTGCTGTCCGCAAGTACGTCGACGAGGATAAGCTTGTGCGTTCGCCCGACTTTATCGATGTGACGGCCAAGGGCGCCAAGAGCATCCCCTCCGTTATCAAAAACCTCTTCCACAAAGGTAACTAGCTCCTCATAAGTTGCGGTGAAATAGTTCCTAAATACGGCTTTAGATGCTTCAGACAGGAACTATTCCACCGCAACTTCGAAGTCTAGTCATGCGACGTATTGCGATGCAGTAAATCTGCTACACTAGTACAACATGCCTCCGTAGCTCAGGGGATAGAGCACCGCTCTCCTAAAGCGGGTGTCGACGGTTCGAATCCGCCCGGGGGCACCATTTGCATTTTGTACGAACCCGCTGGATGTCAAGTCTGGCGGGTTCGTTGTTTTCCACGTCGTAGTTCAGCGTCACTATGCACTCTTCGTCGCTCACGCTCGCCTGGTATACGAACGCCTTCAATAGAGTCGCGTCGTCCAGGGCGGAGCCGCATTGCAGGAAGTCGGCCAGCCGCTCGGGGTCTATCTGATCGTCCCTGATCGCCTCAAGGTCGAGCTTGGCGCGGTCGCGCTGATGCTCAAGCTCCGCTATGCGCTCCTTCGCGCCCGGGGCGATTATGCCCTGTTCGATGGCGTTCAGGATGTTCTTCAGGCCGCGCTCGGCGGCCGAGAGCGATTGGGCGGCCTGCTTGCGCCTCGCCGCCACCTCTGCCCCGTCCGAGCTTTCCGCCACCATGCGGGCTATCCTCAAGGCCTCCTCGCGGTCTTGCAGAAGAGC
>DBGBJN010000246.1:0-8802 GCA_048449885.1 Collinsella sp. | reverse complement strand
CTGCTCTACAGTCCTGCGCAAGACGGAAAGCACATTAAGTGCTTTCCTTTGCGTGCGGAACTCGCGACAAACTTAACCCGCGCCAGCCGGCCCCGGAGACCCTCCCTGCCGTCACTTTGTTCGAGCCGTTGTTGTTGCTCGCCGCTTCGCGGCTCGGCGGCCCCGTTCTCCGCGGCGGGGTTGTCTAAGGTTCTTGTTGAAGCTCGGCCATTGGCTCAAATGGAAACGGGGGACGCATCTGCATCCCCCGTTTTTGTTGTGATTACTCTAGGTCAATAAACTTAGTGCTTAGGATCTTGCCGTCTTTTACTAGCATTCTGGCCATGGTGGGGCCTCGGGTGCCTCTGGGGTAGCTGGCGCTGCCCGGGTTGAGGACTAAGCAACGGCCCACTTGGGCTTCTTTGGTTACGTGGGTGTGGCCGTTGATGGCTACGTCTACGGATCCCACCGGAAGGTCTTCGCGGTAGTGGGCTACGGCGAATTTAAGGCCTTCGTAGGTAAAGAGTGCAAGACGGTCTACATCGGGGCCGTAGTCGCGGTAGTAATCGTTGTTACCCAGTACGGCCCGCACGGGGGCGATGGTGCATAGGTGCTCGTAGTCCATCTCTGACGTGAGGTCGCCGGCGTGGATAATCAGGTCTGCGCCCTCAAGCTCATCCAAGAGCGCAGGCGATAAATAGCCGTGGGTGTCCGAGATGATGTCGATGCGCTTGGCGCTTGCACTGTTCATGGGATCCCTTCCGCAAAAAACGATTCGGCAGATACATACAAAAAGGCCCCACGGCTCCGCAGACGATGGGTCTACAGGGCTGCGGGGCCAGTGTGCTAGAGACTCAGGGCCTTCTTAAGCGGCACGACGCGGCGGCGCGAAACCGGCACGCGTTCGTCGACGCCCGTAATGCCCAGCTGGATGGCACCCGAGGGCACCGTCTCGACATCCGTGACGCACGCCAAGTTGACGATATAGCGGCGGTGAACACGGAAGAAGCCAAAATCGCAGAGCTTGGCCTCAAACTGCGCCAGCGAGGTCGTCGACAAAAAGCGATCATCGACGGTATAGATGCAGGAGTAATCGTCCTTGGCCATGATAAAGCGAATGTCGTCCACGGGAATGAGCACCTTGCGGCCGCCCTTTTCCACCGGGATACGCTCGATGGTCACCTTGCTGTCCGTAACCGGCTTGGTGCGTTGCATGACCTTCTCGATCGCGCGATCCAAGCGAGCTTCCTCGACCGGCTTCATCAGATAATCGACGGCATCCACGTCGAATGCCTCGACCGCATGGTCACTATACGCAGTCACAAACACGATCGCCGGCGGATTTTTGAGCTTATGCAGCGCCTCGGCAAGTTGCAGGCCCGAGGCACCGGGCATCGAGATATCGAGAAACACGACATCCACGCGACTTTCCATAAGCATCTCGATGGCGGAGCGGACGCTCGACGCCTCCGTGATCGTGCCGATCTTGCCCGTTTGCTCGAGCAGGAAGCGAAGCTCCGAGCGAGCCGGCGCCTCATCATCCACAATCATCGCACGCAGCATAGGGATAAAACCTTTCGTCAACTAACTACGCCGGGCATCCGTCGCATGACGTTGAGCCCGTAACCTTTTATTTTACTCTTGAATGTCAAAGATGCTCTCTGACAAATCAAGATGAAGGAGCACTTTGGTGCCCTTGCCCGGCGCCGATTCGACACGCGTATAGGAGTGCGGCCCATAAAAGCGATGGATGCGCTCCGAAATATTGTGCATGGCCACACCGGCGCCGCCACCCTGGGGAGAGCTGGCGTCGGGACGGGCAGAGCGCTCGTCAAACAGTCTGGCGGCGGTACCCTCATCCATGCCCACGCCATTATCGGCCACGGCAATCAAGATTGCATCCTCGCCGTCTTGGTGAACGGTCACGTCGATCCTCAGGGCGTCGTCATCGCCCATACCATGACGTACGGCGTTCTCGACAATCGGCTGGATCACGAACGCCGGCACCAGCGTATCTTCCACGTCCTCGGACACATCGAACGTCGCAAGCACGCGGTCCTCGCCAAAGCGGGCCTTCTCAAAGGTAAGATAGCGCTTGGTCTGTGCGACCTCGCGCGAGACCGGAATGAGCGATCCCGAGTTGTCGAGCGTGGCACGATAGAACGATGAGAACTCACGAAGCAGTTCGCGGGCCCGCAGCGGGTCGGTGCGCGTAAACGATGCAATGGTGTTCAGCGTGTTGAACAGGAAGTGCGGGTTAATCTGCGCCTGCAGCGCACGCACCTCGGCGCGCGCTGTGAGTTCCTTTTGCACCTCGAGCTCGTGGATGGCGAGCTGCGTGGACAAGATCTCGGCAAAGCCCGAGGCAAGCGCGTACTGGGTACGGTCGACGGCGCGCGGGGTCTTGTAGTAGAACTTGAGCGTGCCGACGGTACGATCGCCCACCTTGATGGGGGCGATAATGCCGGCGGGAACTTGGTTGTGCGAGCCGTCCGAGCCCACGACATCCACCATACGGTTGAACGACTGCACGATGCCATGTTCGATAACGTAGCGTGTGGCAAGCGTGTGGATGGGAGAATCTGGCAGTAGTTTTTCCTCAAACTCTCCCGCGCAGGCAAGCACGTTGCCCTCGTCGGTGATGGCCACCGTCATGGCGCGCGTCTCGGGCAAAATGCGCCGGCACACCAAACGCGCCGACTCCTGCGTCAGACCGCCCTTAATGTCCTCGAGCATGGCCGAGGCCACCGAGAGCGTCTCCTCGGTGTACTGGGAGCGCACCGAATCGGGATTGAGCGTCAAAAAGATAAAGATGCACAGAAAGATGCACAGCAGCGCGCAGGCAATCACCGTGGCGATCGGCTCGATACCGGTCACCAAGGCAAAAATAAAGTACACCAGCACGCAAATGGCGCAGGCAACGGCAATGATGCGAAAGATTGATATTGAACTATCGCGCTGGGCGCGGCGGTCGATCATTCGGCCCCCTCTAGGATACTGATCAGTTGTGCGTCACGCCAAAGCCCGTCCATGATCTTGGGCCAAAAGCTCTGGAAACGCAGATAGCTTGCAGCGTTTTGGCGCGCATAGGCCTTTGCCTCGCCGATACCATGGCGCCAGATGCGCAGGTAGCCCTCATGCTCGCGGGTAAACACGCTGCGGACCATAGCGGTCTTGCGCACGCGGTCGTCGAGCTCGCGCGAAATCCACGGGCCCGGGTAGGGCATGAGCGATGCCGCCGTAACGGGAATGAGCTCCTTTTGATGCGCGGCGAATGTCAACTTGGCCCGTTCGTAGTACCAACGGTATACATCCTGCATAAAGCGCGGTGAGCGCTTTTCGGACTCCGGAGGCAGATGGCGCACGGTCCACTCGTTATCGAACCACACGTCGTAGCCAAACATGCGCATGTTAAAGAGGTAATCCAAGTCCTCGCCGCGGGTGATAAACGGGTCAAAGGCCACACGCGTAAAGGCGCGGGCGTGCAGGGCCATCAGGCCGCCGCACGCGTAGTTGGAGCGCGAGATGCGGGTGCCCGAGAGCGCCTTTTTCATCCAACGGTTGAACTCGATGCGCTTGGTCCACCAACGATGGCAGATGCCCGCCTTGTCCGTGGGAGCCAGCGGCGAGCCGTCGCGATCGTAGAAATAGCCGCTCTTGACCAAGATCGGCAAGCCCTGACGTGTCTGCTGCCCCAACGCATAGGTCGCGCGCTTCATAAAGTCGGCGTCGATGACAGTCTCATCGTCATCCAAAAAGATAACCGCGTCATGCCCCAGCACAGCGGCACAGGCTAGCCCCATATTGCGGATGGCACCGTAGCCTCGCAGGCTCACGCACTCGCCCGAACCCTTGGGCGCGATCTGAGCAACCCGGTCTGCGATGCGCGAGGCCTGGGTGTTGGTGACAACGGTGACCTTGAGCGTGGGATGCGCGTCGACAATCTCGTGCACGCGCAGCGACACATCGGCTGTGGCAGAAACGGGACAGACCACCAAAAGGATGATGCGCGGGATGTCACGTACCTGCTCAAGCGAGGCCAGGCAGCGGTCGAGTTCGGGATTGTCGGCGTTGAGTCGCGTCGAATGGTCATAGGTGCCAGGGGCGTTTGCGCAAGCGTCATCGCCCGCCCAATACGTTGGAATCACGACTGTGGCGTTCATGCCTTACCCTCCCTGCAACACAAAAACGGGACGCCGCCAAACACAGGCGACGCCCCGCGACCTAGCTGATTCCATCATACCCACTTGGGCAAATCATTGCTCGCAAGTCGCAATGTTTATTGCGGATAACCCCAAAAGAGTACCGTGGACAGGCACAATAGCCGCTCGCTCCTATGCGGCATGCTCTGCCGCCCGAGTCATGCGGGACAGGCGGATCAGCAGCATAAAGCCAACGACCAGCAGCACACCAATGGAAAGGACGCCCAGCGACGGGTTGCCGGTCAGCGAGGTGACGACCGACACCAGGAAGGTGCCCATAACGCTTGCATAACGACCGAAGATGTCAAAGAAGCCGTAGTACTCGTTGGACTTTTCCTTGGGGATAATGCGGCCAAAGTAGCTACGGCTGAGCGCCTGCACGCCGCCCTGGAACAGGCCGACCATAATGGCAAGCACCCAGAATTCAAAGGCGGTCTTTAGGAAGAACGCGGCGAACAGCACAATGCCCATATAGGCGGCGACTGCCACCAAGATCATGTTGAGCGTGCCCACGCGTCCGGCAAGCTTGCCGTAGATGATGGCGGACGGAAAGGCCACGAACTGCGTGACGAGCAGCGCCAGGACCAACTGGGTCGAATCGATGCCCAAGGCCGATCCGTAGCTGGTTGCCATGGAAATGACCGTGTGCACACCGTCGATATAGAAGAAGAACGCGATCATGTAGACCAGCACGGTCTTGTTGTGGGCGATCTCGCGCATGGTGTGTCCGACCTCGGAGAACACACCGCCCACGATGTGGCCGATAGTGTCCTCGGGACCGCGCTCGCGACCGTACTTTTGCTTATAGGTGCGAATGAGCGGCAGGGTAAAGATGAGCCACCAGGCACCAGTGATGATAAACGACAGACGCGTTGCCAGCATGGTAGGGACGCCAAGAGCGGGGCCACCCATGATGAGCGCCAGGCAGATGACGAACGGCACAGTGGAACCGATGTAGCCCCAGGCATAGCCCGAGCTGGACACGGCGTCCATGCGCTCGTCGGTGGTAATGTCGGGCAGCATGGCGTCGTAGAACGTCATAGAAGAGTTAAGGCCGATGGTGCACAGCACGTACACGGTCAAAAATGCCATGGCGGACATTGGGATAGCCTGCGCCAGGCAAAGCACCAGGCCCGTGAGGAAGAAGCCCAAGAAGAACTTGATCTTGTTGCCGGCGTAGTCGGCAAGCGCGCCCAGAATGGGCATGAGCATGGCGATGACCAGCGAGGCGATCGTCTGCGCATTGCCCCAAGCGACCACCAGGTCGGCCGAGGAAGCGCCGGTATTGATGGCGTTAAAGTAAATGGGCACCACCGAGGTATTGAGCAGCACGAGGGCCGAATTGCCCACATCGTACATAACCCAGTTACGCTCGAGCTTGGTGTATTTCATGGACAGGGACCCTTCGTATTTGCCCGATATGCAGTTAGTTCATCGTACCCCAATTGTCCAGAAGCACCGGTAAGGATTCGGCAAAGGGGCACGCACGAGCCCTATTCCTCGCGGTCGAACTCCTCATCGGCTTCGAGCACGCGACCGCTGTAGTTGACGTGACTGGTCACGGCATCCATGTCACCGGTCTCGATAAAACGTGCGACCGTGCACTCGTAATCGACCAGCGCGCGATCAAAGACCTCGGGGAAACTCTCGTTCGAGACCTCGTCGGTAAAGGGATTCTTCCATGTCAGATGGCCCAGGTTACCGGTGCGCTCGGGCAGCTCCGTCGTCACGCGATGGGCAAGGCCGTCGAGCAGCGAGTAGTCGTGCACCAAGCCCTCAACCAGCGAGATCGCGCGCGTCTTTGCGGAGCCGGCCGGCTCAATCGCGCGGTAAAGTCGCTGCATATTGGCAACGGCAGCACCGTACTCCCCCGCCGGAATGTCAATGCCGTACACGCGTCCGGCAACATAGCTCATCAGCACGCCGGCCACGCGATTGATGCGATCGGTAGTGACGATCTCGCCCGCCGGCGGGTAATCGTCGACCGTAGCGCCATCGCGTTTAAGCTGCAGCATCAGTACATCCAGGTCGCTCTCGATCACGGCATGGACCTGACTGCTCGAATCCTCAAGCTCTGAATCGGACTCCACGATGCCAAACTGCTGCTCATAGACAAAGGGATGGGCGTTGCGGTCGAGCACGTAATGAGACAGCAGGCCCAGCGCAAAGGCGCGACCCAAGCTGGCGTCGCGCGGCAGCAGATGCGACACGCCGTCGCGCAGGCACGCGAACTGGCGAGACATACGCGACCGATGCATGACCTGCGCCAGCAGCGTGCAGTCGGAAACACGCGGTGTCAGAATGTGAAAGAAAAACGGGTCGGGGCCTTGGTTGCCCAAGATAAAGGCAATGCGCTCTTCATCGGACGTGATGACGCCCTGCGGAAGACGGTCGATGCTTTCCTCGCCAAACAGATGATGGGTGATAAGCGCGGGCATAATGATCCTTTCGATTTCATTCGATGCCACCCATTATGCCCACCGCGCGCCCATGCCAAACCTGCGATGGTAAACGACGGCATGCAGACCGTCTACGCAAGCCCCAGGTGCGACTTGACCTCGGCGGCACGACGACGGGACACCGGTACCGTCGAGTTCACGCGGTCGAGCCTGAGCTCCATCAACCCCGTGGAGCCAATCTCAACATTGTGCACGTCTTCCAAATTGACCAGGTAGCTGCGATGAACGCGAATAAAGCCCTCGGAGTCCAAGCGACGCTCGAGCGAAGAGATCGACTCATTGATCAGGTACGTTCCCTCGGCGCAGATGGCGTTGCAAAAATCGGCGCGCGCCTCAAAGTAGCAGACGTCTGCGGCGGGAATGAACACCTTTTTGCCCCCGCGGTCCACCGTCAGACGCAAAGGTTGGCGCGGAGCATGGATAACACGACGGGCACCCAAGGCTGCCTCGATCTTGTCGAGTGCCTTTGACAGGCGTGCGTCCTCGACCGGCTTGACGACATAGTCGACCGCATCGAGGTTATACGCATCGGCGGCAAATTCGGCAAACGCTGTCACAAACACAACCACCGGCGGCGTCTTTAGGTTCTGCAGCGTCTCGGCAAGCTCAATTCCCGAGCGACCGGGCATGGTAATGTCTAAAAACAGCACGTCGGGCTTGTTCGACAGAATCGACTCCACGGCTTCGGTGACATTGCCCGCCTCGGCAATCTGACCCACACGCGCATCCTTTTCCAACAGATAGCGTAGCTCAGCCCTAATGGGAGGCTCGTCATCAACCACCAAGATGTTCCAGCCTTCGGACATATGTGCTTCCCCTCTTTTTCTCTCAATCCAACCGCGTGCTACGCCGTCAACGGCGCCGGCTCATGCGGCTCGCCGTTCAGCTCGACGATGACCTGCGTTCCCACGCCCTCCTGGGACTTCACGCGCATGCCGGAATCTTCTCCGTAAAAGAAATGGATGCGCTGAAGCACGTTGAAGAGCGCCAAGCCGCAGCCTCGTTTGATGGAGCCGTCGGCGGTAATGCTCTCGGGCTCCTCCAGGCGATGCTGCTCAAACAGATGCGCGCAGACTTCTTCGCTCATACCGATGCCATCGTCCTCGACAATAATCTCCAAACCGTCATCGGTCTCGAAAGCCCTAACATGAATAGAAAGCGGCTCGGTCTCGCGCTGCGCGTGCTTGATGCAGTTTTCGAGCAACGGCTGCAAGATAAACGGCGGCACCAGGCTGTCGCGCACCTCAAAGTCGATATCGACCGAGACGCGCAGACGGCCGTCGCCATACCGGGCCTGCATAAGATTGATATAACGAGTACCCTGTTCCACCTCGTGCTCGAGCGTGGTGAGCGTATCGGAATCAGAAAGCGTCTGACGATAGTAATTGGAGAAGTCGATCAGCAGCGATCGCGCCTTGTCGGGCTCGGTTCGAACGAGCGACACGATGGTGCTGATGGTGTTAAACAGAAAATGAGGATCGACCTGCGATTGCAAGGCGCGCAGCTCCACGCGGGCCGTAAGCTCGTCCTGGCGCTCGAGCTCAAAGCTCGCAAGCTGCGTGGAAATTAGATCGGCAAAGCCCGAGGCAAGCGCCGTCTGGCGCATATCGATGCTGCTCAGACGGGGATAATACAGCTCGAGCGTGCCCACGCAATGCCCGCGCACGGTAAGCGGTGCGACAATACCGGCGCGCAGGCGCGGAAAGTAGCCACCCGTCTCGGTCGAGGCATCGCGCGAGAACACGCTTTGCTCACCGCTGTTGATCACGTTGAGCGTAGTCCGCAGTACCACCGGGGTGCCCGCGGGGCATTTTGCCGAGTCCTCGCCCCAGCTTGCCAACACCTGCTTGCCGTCGGTAAAGCAGATGGCAGAGGCGATAGTTTCGGACAGGATGATCTTAGAGGCGCCCAGGGCAGCTTCGGGCGTAAGGCCGCACGACGTGTAGGCGAATATTTTTGAAGCGATGGCGAGCGTGCGGTCGGTTGCGCTCGATGTGAGGTCGTCGGGAACGACAAAGACGTACGAGAAGAAGAAGCACAGCATGACCAAGCCGGCAATGACGACAACGGCCGGAACGGGATTGGGATTATCGGTTAGATCCCAGATGAGCAGCAGGATAAGCAGCGGAACGACAATACCGAGCAAGATGGCTTGAACCACA
>DBGBJN010000245.1:0-9302 GCA_048449885.1 Collinsella sp. | reverse complement strand
ATGGGACGCAATTTCCCGTTGGAGCGCCTTTGGGAAAGTGTGTCCCACTTCGACCGCCCAGAGTGGGATGCACTTTCCGCAAAGCACCTCAACGGGAAACTACGTCCCATTCCAAAGGCAAATTCCGGGACGCATTTTTCGAAAGCCTGCCCATCCGGAAAGCCCGTCCCACTTTGGACGCATCCGGGCACGGAACCATCGACCTATCAGGCCTCCCATCAATAAAGAGGCGTCCTCCCGGACGGCGGGGCACGAAGTTCATCGCGAGTTCCGCACGCAAAGAAGGCCACTTAATGTGGCCTTCGTCTTGCGCAGGACTGTAGAGCAGGGAACTTCGTGCCCCGACGCCCGGGAGGACGTTTCATTTAGAAAGATGGACCGACCGCCGTCAGCGATGGGAGCTACTCCCCCAGCACGGCCTTTTTGGCGGCTGCAGCCATGTTGTCCAAATCTTCCTTGGTGGGGTGATCCTTTGCGGCGACCCAGTTATCGAGCAGCATCTTAAAGCGGACATTGTCGGGATCTTGCTCGAGCATGGCCTCGTAGCGCTGCTTGACCGCGGGACCCATCTTGCCCTGGCACATTGCCCAACCCACAAGCTCGGCATCCTCGGCCAAATTGGAGGTCACGCGATTGATAATCTGCTGATAATAGCTCTGGTCGGCGCCAAAACCGCAGGTACCAAAGAGGAAAACGCGCTTGCCGTGCAGAGCGGAGAGCAGCGCGGCAACCGAAGGCGTGCACGCGCCCTTGTCGCACCAAAAACCGACGAGCACCGTGTCGGCCGCGCAGGCGCCCTGCGCCTCGAGCGCAACCTGATCTGCATCCGCATCATCGCTCAGCGCGGCGGCGTGAATAAACTCAACGCCCGCAGCCTGCAGAGCGCGCTTAATCGCGCCCGAAACCATCCTGGTATTACCGCTCTTGCTGTTAACCACCAAAGAGCATGTCATAGTCACGTTGCCTCGTTTCCCCCGAAACTCGAGCCATTAATGCAGTTTATTAGATGAATATCTTAGTACTAACGACGCAGATGTAAACCATCAGCCGCCAATCGGTGGCCCCTACTGGGCAAACTGGCTGCGGTAGAGCTCGGCATAGAAACCGCCCGATGCCAGCAGCTCGTCGTGCGTGCCGCGCTCGATAATCTGGCCGTCGCGCATGACCAGAATGCAGTCGGCGTTGCGGATGGTGCTCAGGCGGTGCGCCACCACAAAGCTTGTTCGGCCGGCCATGAGCTCGTCAAATGCCGCCTGCACCTGTAGCTCGGTGCGCGTATCGATGCTCGACGTTGCCTCGTCCAGCAGCAGAATCGCCGGGTCGATGAGCATGACGCGTGCGATGCACAGCAGCTGCTTTTGGCCCTGGCTAAACGTGCCGCCGTCCTCGCCGATCACCGTATCGTAGCCGCCTGGCAGCTGCACGATAAATTTGTGCGCGTGCGCGCGCTTGGCGGCCTCGATAACCTGCTCGCGTGTGGCGCCTGGGCAACCGTAAGCAATGTTGTCCGCTACCGTGCCCTCGAACAGCCAAGTGTCCTGCAGCACCATGCCAAAGGCGCGGCGCAGGCTTGCGCGCGTGTAGCCACGCGAAGACCGGCCATCGACCGCGATGCGGCCGGCATCGATATCGTAAAAGCGCAGCAGCAGATTGATGAGCGTCGTCTTTCCGCAGCCCGTGGGGCCGACCAGGGCAAAGCGCATGCCGGGCTTGGCCTCAATGCAGATATCCTGCAGCAGCTTGCGGTCGGACACGTAGCTAAAGTCCACATGCTCAAAGGTCACCTCACCCTGCGGGGCGGTAAGTTCCACGGCATCCGCCGCATCGGGCTCCTGCTCGCGCGCATCGAGCAGCGCAAACATGCGACGCGCCGAGGCATACGCGGTCTGGATCTGCGTAATGACGTTGGTGACCTCGTTGAACGGCTTGGTGTACTGGTTGGCGTAGGACAGGAAAATCTGCACGCCACCCACCGTAAGCGCCGCCGGCACGCCCGTGATCACGCCCACGCAGCCGATCACGGCGACCACGGCATAGATGATGTTGTTGATAAAGCGCGTACCGGGGTTAGAGAGCGAACCCATAAACTGTGCACGCTCACCTGCCGTATAGAGCTCGGCGTTGAGCGCGTCAAAGCGCGCTTGGGCGTTCGGGCCGTAGGCAAACGCATCAACCAGCTTTTGCTCGCCCACATACTCCTCGATATGGCCACCGAGCTGCCCTTGAATACGCTGCTGTGCCGTAAAGCTTTTGTTGGAGAGCTTGGCGATGGCGCCGGCGGCAAAAATGGAAAGCGGCGTGACGAGCACCACCACAAGCGTCATGGTCAGGTTAATGGAGAGCATAAACGCGAGCGTGCCAACGATGGTGATAACGCCGGTGAAAAGCTGGGTAAAGCCCTGTAGCAGACCGTCGCCCACCTGGTCGACGTCGTTGACCAGGCGGCTCATAAGGTCGCCGTGGGCGTGGCTGTCGATAAAGCTGAGCGGCATGCGGCTGAGCTTGTCGCTCGCCTCCACGCGCATGTCGCGCACCGTCTCGTAGGACAGGCGGTTGACGCAATAGCCCTGCAGCCACTGGAAAGCCGCGGCACCTACGACGACAATCGCGAGCTTGGTGACAAGCGGCAGTAGCGCGTCGAAGTCCACCTGCCCGGCGGCGACAATCAGGTCGATGCCCTCGCCGATGAGAATAGGCGTATAGAGCTGCAAAATCACGGAGATGGCGGCACTCACAAACGACGCTACAAACGAAATGCGGTGCGGACGGACATAGCCCATCAGACGGCGAGTCACCGCATCCACGGGATAACGTTCGGGGTCGCCGGGCTGGCGCGGGCCATCGCCCAGGTCGTTGAGGCTATCGTTGCCGGACACGTTGGCCGTCATCGTGGCGACCGAACCGGAAGAAGTATACGGATTCATTTAGCGGCCCTCCTTTGAGCAGACGGATGCGGAGGCGATCGGAGCGGACGCGGGTGCCGCACTCCCCTGCTGGCCCTCGAGCTCCTCGCGGCGCAGCTGCGACTGGCAGATCTCGCGATAGAGCTGGCAAGTCGCGTACAGCTCATCGTGCGTGCCCAGGCCCGCAACCGAGCCGTGATCGAGTACGCAGATCATGTCGGCGTCGCGCACGGTCGAGACGCGCTGGCTTACGATCACGGTTGTCATGGGGATGCCCCTCGAAAACACCGGAGCTCTTCCTGCGAGTTCGCGCACGGCACGGCGCAGAGCCGCATCCGTCTTTACGTCGAGCGCCGATGCCGAATCGTCCATAACGAGAATCTGCGGGTATTCCACCAGAGCACGCGCGATTGTCAGGCGCTGACGTTGTCCGCCGCTAAAATTTTTGCCGCCTGCCTCGACGGGAGCATCGAGGGCGTCCGGCAGGTTCCGTACAAAATCGTCCGCCTGGGCCGTCTCGAGCGCATCCCAAAGCACATCATCCATAAAGCACGTCCTTTGACGCCATGCCAGATTGGAGCGAATCGTTCCGCTCATGAGACTCGCCCGCTGGGGGACCATGCCGATAACCTCCCTCAGCTGGTCGAGATTCCACGCGCGCACGTCGCGGCCGAAAACGCGAACCGTTCCCGTCGAGGCATCGTACAGGCGCGGAATCAGCGAAACGAGCGTCGATTTTCCCGAACCCGTGCCACCGATAATGCCGAGCGTTCCGCCCACAGAAACAGAAAACGACACGTTGTCAACGGCGTTAACGGCTCCGGCGCCAAACGAAAAGCTCACATGGTCAAACTCGATGGCAGGCGGCACGACATCGACGAGCGGATGCTTGTCGGCCATGTAAGCACTGGGAGAACACCGGTCTTCTTTAAGCATGCAGGCATTTCCGATCGCAAAAAGATCCAGCTTTTGGTTGCCCCCGTCCGTGATACTCGGCACACAGTCGAGCACCTCGTTGATACGCGAAGCGCTAGCGCTCGCCTTGGTGAAGACTACAACCAAGTTGGCAACATACACGATGGAGGTAAGGGTCTGCGTCATGTAGTTCACAAACGCCATGACCTGGCCCTGCGTGAGTTCGCCCACGTTGACCTGAACGCCGCCCACCCACAGGATGGCGCACACACCCAGGTTCATTACAAGAAACGTGACGGGGTTGAGAATCGACGAGAGCTTGCCCACCGCGATGGCGGTATGGGCCTGGTCATCGGCGGCTTGGGCAAAGCGCTCGCGCTCGTGGTCTTCGCGCACAAAGGCGCGAACCACGCGGGCGCCCGAAAGACCCTCGCGGCAAATGAGCGCGATGCGATCGAGCTTTGCCTGCAGCTGCTTGTAGTACGGAATGCAGTGCGCCATGACAAACCAAAACACCAAGCCGATGGCGGGCGTGCAAATCAAAAAGATGATGCCGAGCTTAAGGTCGATGGCAAGGGCCGCGCACATGGAGCCCACCGCCAAGAAGGGCCAGCGGATGAGCATGCGCACGCCCAGCGCCACGGCAAGCTGCACCTGGTTGACATCGTTGGTGATGCGCGTGATGAGCGACGGCGTGCCAAAGCGGTCGAGCTCGGCGTAGCTCAGTTTGTTGATGTGCTCGTAAAGCGCGCCGCGAATGTCGGTACCCATGCCCTGTGAGGTCAGCGCCGCCATCTTTTGGCAAACAAGCGTAAACGAGATGCCGATCACAGCCATGGCGCCAAGTACCATGCCGTAGTGGATAACGGCGTTCACGTCGTGCGAGCCAATGCCCTTATCGATCATCCGGGCAATCACCAGCGGCGTCAGCAGGTCAAAGATCACTTCGATCAGCTTGCACGCAGGGCCGATCACCATATACCGGCGAAACTTACCACCAAAACGCCTGAGCAGCTCAATCATGTATAGGCGCTCCCTATCATCATCTCTCTTCAATCTGATTCATGATAGTACGGCGAGCCCTGAAGATACGTAAGCAACTCGTTACAGAACAAGCCCCCGAAACAATCAGGAAACTAGGCACAGAGACAAAGCACCCGAATATGTTTTGGCAAAGCCAACGAGCAGCACTAGACAAGGGATTGAATTGTTCAGATTAACGCGCCTCTACGGGCGCATTTTGGACGAAGTGGTCCCGGTGCCGGCGGGCTGTTTGGTAGTCGAGCGATCCCGCAGGCAAAGCCGAGGACCAGCGAGACACCAAACAGCCCGCCGGCACCGGGACCGCATCGCGGCACCAAAAAACGCCCGTGCGCTCGATGGATTCGGATGCCCGACAGAGGCTCCTTATGGCTGCTTCCTTCCGGACCTGACCAGATTCGGAACATGTCGTCATCCGAACCCATCGAGCGCGCTAGGCGCTCGATATATATTACCTGCTCCCGTCCAGCAGAGCAAGATGCCCCGCGGGCAAAGGGAAAACCACATGAGTGCACGGCAGCAAAAAGGCGCGGTCGCAAGCATGCGACCGCGCCCCATCAGTTGCTTCGCAGAGAGCATTCAAGCGTTGCGCAAGCGCTGGGAAGCGAAACGTCGTTCGGCGTCAACGCCGTTAGTGATTACGGCGCTTGAGGATAATGCCGGCAACGCAAACGGCTGCACCGGCCACGACCAGCCCAACGACGGGCAGAATTGAGAAGGTATCACCCGTCATCGGCATGGTGCCCTTCTTGCCCTTCGTCGTCTTGACGGGCTTCTTATCGCTCGGCTTCGCGGGCTCCTCGGGCTTGGGCTCCTCAGGCTTCTGCTCGGGCTCGGGAACCGTGTACTCGACCGTCGGAACCGGGAACTTATACGCTTCGCCGCGTATGCCGTTGCCGTCCACGGGATGCAGGATCGCGCTCTCGTTGACGTTAAGGGTATGGGTGCCAGGCTCGGTGGGCACGTTGACCAGGCGCTCGCTGTACTCGAGCACGACGGGCTTGCTCGGAGATGCAGCCTCGTTCAGCGTAAGCTTGAGCATCTCCTGGTCGCCATTCACGTAGTCCAAGGTGAACCTATAGGAGCCGTTCGCAAGCTTGCCAAAGCCGTAGGCACCGTCGTCGATTTTCTCGGGGGCAAGCTTCTCGCCGTTGGCGGTCAGGCTGATCTTGGCAGGGTCGTTGATGAAGTCAAAATCAGCGCCAATAAAGTCCTCGACCGTCGAGCCGGCGGCAATCTTGTCAACAAGCTTAGCCTTGATATCGGCAAAGTCGGTGTCGAGCTGGCTACTGTTGGAATTCCTGGTGAGGTACTGCAGGAATACCTGGCCATCAAAGTCGGCGGCGTTCTTGTAGTAGACGTTCATGTCGTAGCCAGCGTTGACCATCGATTGGAACGTCTCGTCCGTGCTCCAGAACGCGACGTCGATGTTGCACGGCGCGTTCACATCGACGGGGATGGGGTTCGTAGTGCCGTTATTGCGGGCGTCGTCGGTGTACTCGTAGTCGTACTGAGCCCAGTTCTTGTCAGAGTTCTTGTACTGGTCGCGATAGTACTTAAGATACTCGCCGAGCTTCTCGGGGCTCTTCATGGCCTGCGAGAAAATGAAGTTGGAGCCGTCGGAGAACTTCTTCCAGTCGTTCTTGAGATTGTACTCGCGAGACTGCCACTCCCAGATACCGCCCATTTTGTTCGATCCATAGGGGTATGCAGCGTGGGTCTCTGGATTCGTCTGCTTGGTTGGATCGCCAAACGACCTCGTATACGGTTTGGTGTAATCGCCGTTCTTGCAGTAAAGGTAGGTTGCACCGTCACTAATAAGGATCACGTGCTTGTTCTCGGCCTTAACGGCAGTATCCGCGTCGAGGATGCTCTTTGCAGCAAGAAGGCCGGCGTCCATGTTAGTGCCCGAATGCAGGCTAGAGTTCATTGCGTTCAGGATGTCATCATAGCCCGTGACGACATCCGTCAGCGGCTGTTGGATGTTACCGACCCTGTTGAAGAGGACTACGCCGACCTTGATGTCCAGACCATCGGCCTTGGCTTTCTGGCTAATCTGGCCCAGGAAATCCTTCGCCTGGTTGTAGATGTCCATCTGCGCGGAAGCGCCCGACTTATCGAGCACAAACACAACGTCGGACGGCTCGGCCTCTTGCTTGCCCGGGAACGAGAGAGTGACCTTGGTCTCCAGGTTCTCGTCAAGCTCGGTCGCCGTCTTCTGGTTCTGTTCTAATGTGGACGATTGACCGGCGCCCCCCCGCGGCATCGTCTGCGAATGACATGGTCGCCGGAGTGGCCATGCCTAACGTCAGCGCCAACACCGCGCCAACCGTAACCGCGCGCTTAAGCGCACTTCCCAATCTGCGCATCCTAGCTCCTCTCATGTAATTCCCGTTTGCAGACGGGTGGATACGACACTAGTGATTCGGCAATAGTATAGACCGTAAAATGCCAACGAAATTAACATATATTTACAAATAACGAGCTGGACAGGCAAATCGGATTGGATATTTATATCTATATGCGACCAAGATCGTATGCTCGGGCAGCCCCCTCGCCTGCGCACGCCAAATTGGCTACAGCCTCCTGCATGCCAAGCGCTTCCTCAAGGCTCATGGGCTTGCGGCAGACCGGCAGAACCAGATCGACACCCTGCCCATACACCACATCCAGGTTGTCGGCACGACCGCCCACGACGGCGACCACCGGCTTGCCATATCGCTTCGCACGACGGGCCACGCCCACCGGTGCCTTTCCAGCGGCGGACTGCTCATCCATGTTGCCCTCGCCCGTTATGACCAGGTCGGCATCGCGCACGCGCTCGTCAAACCCAATCAGATCGAGCACCGTCTCCACGCCCGAGCGTAGCTCGGCACCAAGCGCCAGCAACGCCGCGCCCAAGCCACCTGCCGCGCCCGCGCCAGGCACGCCGAGCACCGATCCAAATGTCCGCGCGCCCTCGGGCACACGCAATAACCCCTGCTCACGCGCCTCGACAATCGCCGCATCGAGCAGGCGGCCGTAGCCGACCATCCAGCTGTCGTACCTGCTCAGCGCCGCGGCATCATCCGTCGGTAGGCCCTTCTGCCCGCCAAACACCGCCAGTGCGCCTCGACGCCCCACGAGCGGATTCTCGACATCGGAAAGCACGACAACGCGCGCGCCGCTCAGTGCCCGAAGCGCCGGTGCCAAATCGATACTCGCCACGTGTTCAAGTCCTGCGAGACCGGGTGCGATATTGCGGCCACACTCATCGACAAGGTGAGCGCCCAGCGCCTGCAGCATGCCGGCGCCACCATCGTTGGTAGCACTACCGCCCAAGCCAATATAGATAGTCTTTGCCCCAGCACGGACCGCGCGAAGCATGAGCTCGCCCACGCCATAGGTTGTGGCCTCAAGCGCCGCCGATCCCATGCAGGGCGAATACCCAATACCCGCCGCCTCGGCCATCTCAATTACAGCCGACTTGTGCTCGCCGTCCACCAACATCCGGGCAGACACGCGATCGCCCAAGGGACCTGCAACCTCGCAGGTCGAAAGCTCGCCACCACGCGCGACGACGGCGTCGAGCGTTCCCTCGCCACCATCCGCCAGCGGCAATGCGCGCACCTCGGCATCGGGCCACACACGGCGCACACCTTCAGCAACGGCCTCCTCTGCCTGTGCACTCGAAACGCTGCCCTTAAAGGAATCGATCGCCAGCAGCACACGGCGGGGCCGGCGGCACGCGGGGCCAAAGTCAACCGTCGCGCCAGCATCCTCTTCGACACACGCGAGCGCCTCGGCATGAGCGGTATGCGCCTCAAGATCGGCCCCACAACCGCAGCCAGCACCATCGGCGCCACGCAGCCCACTAAAATAGTCGCTCAACACCTCACGACACTCATCCGCCAGCACGCCGACGGACACATTAAACCGATGGTTTAGGCGAGAATCGGCATTCAGGTCATACAGCGAACCCAAGGCGCCCGCCTTGGCATCGGTCGCGCCATACACGCAGCGCCCCACGCGTGCGTTGACCATAAGCCCCGCGCACATGCAGCAGGGTTCGAGCGTCACGTAGACCGTGCAATCGGAAAGACGCCAGCGACCGAGCGACCGAGCGGCAGCGCACAGGGCCGCGAACTCTGCATGAGCCGAAGGGTCCTGGTCGAGCTCGCGGCGATTATGCGCCCTCGCGACAATCTCGCCCGCGCGCACCACCACGGCACCAATCGGCACCTCGCCCACCGCAGCGGCGGCGCGCGCCTCCGCCAGCGCCTCGCGCATGAACTTCTCGTCGATTTCGGTGATCGTCATCGCTCGCCTTCCCTGTTGCAAATTCAAAACGATGCTATCATTACGACTCACGGAGAGATGGCAGAGCGGTTGAATGCGGCGGTCTTGAAAACCGTTGAGCGCGAGAGCGTTCCGGGGGTTCGAATCCCCCTCTCTCCGCCACTT
>DBGBJN010000244.1:0-12262 GCA_048449885.1 Collinsella sp. | reverse complement strand
CGGGCATACACCTTGTTCTCAGTTTCAATCATTCGTTACTCCACCTCGCTCTGAGCGGTCTCGGTACCGAACACAGCGCGGTACATCGGCGTCGCGTGAAGTTCCTCGGTGCTCTGCTCGAGCACGATGCCGGTCGCGGTCTCCACACCGTGCACGAGAGGCAGCGGGGTGGCGATGCCAAACCACAAGATCATGACGGCCAGGATGATTTCGGGGATAAGCATGAGCGCCGGGGCCTCATGCTTGCCCATACCCTGGGGTGCATGGCCGAATACCGACTTGAGTGCGATGCGGGTGAGCGCGGAGATGGCCACGGTAAGACCGAGGGCGACCACGACGACCAGCCACATGGGACCGGCGGTAACACCGGCGACAAAAGTCAGGAACTCGGAGATAAACATGCCAAAGGGCGGGAAGGCACCAAGGCCGAGCAGCGCCAGGACGGCGAGCGCGGCGGTTGCGGGGGCAACCTCGACGACGCCCTGGATCTTGGCCAGGCTACGCGTGCCAAAAGCGTGCTGGATGTTGCCGGACACGCAGAAGGCAAGCGTCTTGGTAAAGCCGTGGAACACGCAGTGCAGCAGGGCCGCGGCGATACCCAGTGGGCCACCGATACCCAGGCACAGGGCGATAACGCCCACGTTCTCCACAGACGAGTACGCAAAGCGGCGCTTGAGGTCGTCCTGGCGAAACATCGAAAGTGCAGCCACCAAAATGGACAGCGTGCCGACGATCAACAGCAAAAGCTGCGGATACTCGGCGCCCACGGCCTGGATAGTAAAGCCGTAGAAGCGCATGATCACAAGCATGGCGCACTTAAGCAGCACGCCCGAGAGCAGGGCCGAGACGGGGCTCGGGGCCTGGGAGTGGGCATCGGGCAGCCAAGTGTGCATGGGGAACAGGCCGGCCTTGGTGCCAAAGCCGATCACGATAAACGCAAAGGCGAGGCGCATGAGCGTCGGGTCGAACTGGTCGGCATACGGCAGCACGCACGACAGGAATGCGGCCTCGTGGGCGTTGGGAATCACGTCGGCGGCGTTGGCGTAGATCAGCAGCGTACCGAACAGGCCAAAGGCCACGCCGGCGGTGCAGACCATCGCATACTTCCAAGAAGCCTCGAGGGCCGTCTTGTTCTTGTAGATACCCACGAGGAACACGGTGGAAAGCGTGGTTGCCTCCACGGCGGCCCACGTGAGGATCATGTTGTTGGACAGGCACGCGAGCAGCATGGTGAACACAAACAGGCTAAACAGCGCAAAATACTGCTTGGCGCGCTCGGCGGGCATGGAGCCCTCCTCGATATCGGCCTTTACATAGGGCAGCGAGAACAGCCCCGTAAGAAAACCGATAAAGCCGATGAGCAGCACAAAGATGGCGCCCAGCGAATCGAGGTGGAACCACAGGCCAAGAGCGCTCGCGGTTTCGCCGCTCATAAGGACGTCGCCGGCCGTCACAATCGACAGCACCAAGACGGCTGCGACGGAGACCAGGTTGAGACCGGCAAACACGTTATAGGACGTGTTCTTGGGCAAAAACGCCATGACGAGCGAGAACACCAGAGGAGTCGCGAGCAGGGCGAGAATCAACGTTTCCATGGACTACCCCCTCAGCTCGGACAGGTCGCGCGCATCGAGCGAGTGGGAGTCGTCCCAAATGCGACGCACGACGATGGACATGATGATGACGGCAAAGATGGCGTCGGTGGCGATACCGATCTCAATGATCTCAGGAGCGGTGGGGGCCAAAAGCGCGAGCGTCACGTGGCTGCCGTTTTCCATAAGGCAGTATCCAAAGATCTGCTTCATGATGTTGCGCTGCGAGATGATGCAGGTGAGGCCCACAAAGAAGTGAGCGAAGCTAATGGCGAGCGCAGGCGTTGCGACCTCGGCCGTGGGCAGGCTGATCTGCGTCACGACGGCAAAGCAGATCGCGACCTCGACGGCGATGATGCAAATGGCCCACGCGGGCTTAAGGCCGGCCTTGAGCGATGCGTCGCTCGGCTCGCCCATCTTCTTGTATGCGCGGTTGAGGATATAAGGGACCAGGACGACCTTGGTGATAAAGGCAGATCCAGCCCACATAAGCAGCTCCTGCGCACCGGTAGTGGCACCGAGCGTAGCGAGCAGTCCCACGAGCACCAGCGACTGCACCGCATACCAGCTGATGGCGTGCTTGATGTTCTTGGAGACGACCACCATGGTGGACGTGACGATCAGAAGGCCGCCAAGGATGTTGACGATCGAATAACCCATGTCGTTCTACCTCCTAACCGATCCAGCTGGCCGAAAGCGGGCCGCTGACGATAACCATGATGATGAGCACGATGAACACAAACGCCATCGCGCGGGGAAGCGGGGCTCCCGCAGCAACCTCGTCGCTCGGCTCGCCGGGCAGGCAATAACCCATCCACTTGAGGAACCAGGCGAAGGTAGCGACGGTTTCGGCAACCATGATGCACACGAGCACCAGGATCGCGACGTTGCCGGCACCCACAGAAAAGCCGCCGGCGATGATTTGGAACTTCGAGAAGAACGTGTTCATGGGCGGCACGCCGGCAATGGCGAGCGCCGCGACACCAAAGCCCACGCCCGAGATCGGGTACTTCTTTACGATGCCGCGAAGCTTGGGCAGCATACGCGTGCCGAGCGTAAAGGAGAACGAACCGGCGATCAGGAAGAACAGCGTCTTGGCGAAAGCGTGGTTAAAGATGTGGCACACGGCGCCATCAAAGGCCAGCTGGCTGCCAAAGACCGAAAGGCCCAGACCAAAGAACACATAGGAGAGCTGGGCGATCGTGGAGAAGGCCAGCAGACGCTTCATATCCTTTTGCGGCAGGTACATAAGGAAACCAAAGAGCATGGTGACCATGGCGTCGATAATGGCGACCCAGCCCACGATCTCGGGAATCTCGCCGGCAGAGACGAGTGCACGCGCGAACACGCACACGCCGACCTTGACCATCGAGGCGCCATGCAGGTAGGCCGAAACAGGCGTCGGTGCCTCCATGGCCGAAGGCAGCCACATGTACATGGGAACCTGTGCAGACTTGGCCCAGGCCGCAAACAGCACGAGTAGAAGGACGATAGCCTTGAGCTTGGCGTCGAGGCCGGCAATCGCGGTAATGGCGAAGGTGCCGGTGTGGGCAAACACGATAGCGGCGCCCAGATACAAGCCGAGCGCACCGATATGCGTAATGATCAGGGCCTTCATGCCGGCCTTCTTGGCCGTAGGCGTCATGTAGTAGCTAATGAGGCCCCAAGAGCACGCACCCGTGATCTCAAAGAACACGAGCTGGCCCAAAAGGGTCGAGCTGTACACGAGGCCGGCCATGGCGCCGATGAAGGTCGCGAGATACGCGTAGAAGCGACGACGCGGCGCATCGGGATGCTCACGGTTATTCTCGCTCATATAGGGAATCGAATAGATCACGACAAGCAGGCCGATACCCACAAAAGCGGGCGCAAGCAGCGTGCTCATGCGATCGAAGGTGAATCCCATGACGAGGGTCTGCCCAAACGAGATCAGGGGGACCTGCGTGTCGGGCATGCCGGCGCCGGCGAAATTCGCGGCGAGGGCGATGGTGCAGACCGTCGAGACGGCGGCACCCAAAACGCTGAACCACTTGGCGTACGGACGGGGGAACAGGGCGACGAGCACCGAGGCCACCATCGGGGCCGCGATAGCGACCAAGCCGAGAAGGGACAGACTGACTGCAAATGACATTGTTTCTCCCTTCTCCTACACGCCGACGACCACGAAGACAAACGCCAGAACGGCGATGCCCACGACGGCCCAGGTCTGATTACCGAGCACCTTAAAACGCGAGCGCGAGCAGGAGTTCTCGATCACGCCGCATACGACAAAGTCGATCAGGCACTTCACCAGGAAGATGACTGCGCCAAGAACGGCGGCGGCGCCCACGGTCGCGGGCTCGCCCCAGGGGACGAAGATCGCGCAGAACCAAGCGACGACCAGGAACTGTTTCATGGACATGGCAAGCTTGGCCATGGCGAGCGACGGGCCTGAAAGCTCGGCGAGCGGACCTTCCTGAAGCTCCTGCTCGGCCTCGGCCTGATCAAACGGCAGCTTGCCGAGTTCCATGTAGCAGGCAATCGCAAAGGCGATGCCGGCGAGGATCACGGCGACCGGCGCGTCGATGGCGCCCGTCATGATGTGCTGACCCATGGTGGCGATATCGGTGGAGCCGCACACCAGGGCGGCGGCAAACAGCGCCAGCAGCATGGACGGCTCGATGAGCACGCTCATGAGCAGCTCGCGGACGCCGCCGATACCGGCGTAGGCGTTGGACGAATCCACACCGCAGAGGGCGAAGAAGAAGCGGGCGAGCGCCAGGCTGTACATGATGGTGATGGCGTCACCAAAGACCGGGATGGGGCTTTGTGCCGTAAAGAGCGGCAGACCCATCGCGAGCATAAAGGCGACGGCGAAGAACAGCGGCGGCATAATGCGCAGCGCAAAGCTCGCGTCCTCGCTCTGGGACTCGGGGCGCGCAAAGAGCTTGGCCAGGTCGCGATAGTCCTGCATGATGCTGGGGCCGCGACGGTTGTGCATCTTGGCGCGGATCACGCGACCGAGACCGGAGAAGAACGGCGCGACGGCCATAACGACCACGCCCTGCAGAACGGCAAGTACGATGTTGTTCATGCTCTCCCCTCCTTAACCCATTTGCACGGCGAGCACGAGGAACACCACGAGTGCCGCGACGATGTAGCAGATATAGATGCTGTAGTTGCCGCCCTCGAGCTTAGTCGCGAGGTCGGCGAGCTTTTCGACACCCTTATGCGGGGCATCGACGAGAACCTTGTCGGGTACGGGCTCCACAGCCTCGGCCACACCGGTGAGCTTCTGGAAGAAGTGCGCGATGGACCAGCAGACGGCCGTGCAGCGGTCGCGCAGCGTGTAGAGCGGCTGCATAAACCAGGACACCTCGGAGGCAAAGGTCGTGGCCACGACGGGCATATGCTCGTTGGGAGCATAGCCGCATGCCCACGGCTGGGACTTCTGCACCTTGCCGACGGTCTTGAGCTTGCGATAACCGCAGGCAAGGCCGACAAGCACCACGAGCGCAATGGCGATCGCGGGCGTAGAGGTGGCAGCGCCAGAGTACTGGTTCATGAGCTCCATGCCCTCGGCGGCAAACACGCCACCGTACGGATGCAGCACGGACGCGGCGACATCGACCAGCACGGGCGCGATCACGGGAGCGCCAATGCCCAGCACGACGCAGATGGCCGCGAGCAGGCCCTGCGCAAACACCATGGGGGCGGGAACCTCCTTGGCATTGGCCGCGGCCTCGGAGCGGGGCGCGGAGGCAAAGGAGACGCCATAGGCCTTGACGAAGCACGTGACAGCCAGCGCGCCGGTAATGGCGAGCGCGACGGCAGCGAACACGGCCACGATCATGACGGCCTTGTCGCCCTGCATGGCGGCGTTAAACAGCGACTGGTAAGTAAACCACTCGGACACAAAGCCGTTGAAGGGCGGGATGGCCGAGATGGCAAGCGCGCCAATAAGGAAGCAGATGGCCGTAGCCGGCATACGACGGAACAGGCCGCCCATCTTCTCCATATTGCGCGTACCCGTGGAGTACAGCAGCGCACCGGCGCCCAAGAACAGCTCACCCTTAAACATCGCGTGGTTAAACGTGTGGTAGAGGGCGGCCATCAGAGCCAGGACGGCGATGCCGACAGAGTTGAGCGCCATGGCGGCCATGGAGGCGCCGACGCCGAGCAGAATGATGCCGATGTTTTCGACGGAGTGATAGGCCAGCAGGCGCTTGATGTCATGCTCCTGCAGGGCGAAGGCAACGCCGAGGACCGACGAGATCGCACCGAAGACCATGACCATAAGGCCCCACCAGACCTGAACGCCCGAGGCGGAGAGCAGGTCGAGACCCACCTTGAGGATACCGAAGATACCGATCTTGATCATGCCGCCGGACATGAGGGCCGACACGTTGGACGGTGCCTCGGGATGTGCCTTGGGCAGCCAGCCGTGCAGCGGGATGATACCGGCCTTGGCGCCAAAGCCAAAGAAGGCGAGCACGAAGCACACGGATGCGACCGCGGGGCTAAACTGCGTAGCGCGGAAATCCGCAAAGGCAAACGAGCCACCCGCGAAGTTGGTCATGGTGAGGAAGCTCGCCATGATGAGCACAAAGCCCACGTGCGCGATCACAAAGTAGAGCCAACCGCCATGGATGGAGTTCTCGTTCTCCTCGATCACAACCAGGAAGTACGAGGTCAGCGACATGAGCTCAAAGGCGACCAGGAACCAAAACACGTTGTCGGCGGTGATGACGAGCATCATGGACGCCACGAAGGTGTTAAAGAAGAAACCGGCGCGGCCCTTTTTGCCCGGGTACTCATCAAAGTAGTTGAGACCGTAGATCGAGCCGGCAAACGCGAGCACCGAGATGAGCGCCACGAACAGGCCGGACAGCTGATTGAGCAGCAGCTGGAAATGGGCAAACGGGAAGAACACGATGGTGTCGACCGACGTGACATCGCCCAGCACGGCCTGGATACCGGCCACAAACGAAAGCACCGCGGCGACGGCGCCGATAAGGCAGCCGGCTGTCTTGGCGGCGTTATCGGCCTTGATCAGCAGAACCGAGGCGAGCGCACCGATGCACGAGACGGCAAGCGATGCGACAAACAGCGTCATGCTATCCATTGTTTACGCTCCCTTCTGCTTTCTCGGACAGGCCCTGGGCCACAGCGGTAACGTCGACGACCGGACCGTTTTCGATCGAGCGCAGGCGCTTGGCCTCGTCGAGCTCGCGATCGGCCGCGCCGCCCATGACGGTCAGTGCCTTGGTGGGGCACGCCGCCACACAATGCGGGCCGTCCGGATCGAAGGCACACAGATCGCACTTGACAGCGCAGGCGTACTGACCAGGAGCCCACGTAAGCAGGCTGCTCAGGGACTTAGGATACGAAGGCGTCGGGTCGCACATGCCTGCGACACCGGCGATAGACGTGCCATCGGGATGGATGGCTCCGAAGGGGCACGCGATGGCGCACAGCCTGCACCCGATGCACTCCTGCTCCTTGACGTGGATGCGATCGCCATCGTGCTCGATGGCATTCACCGGGCAAACCTCGGCGCAGGGGGCACCCTCGCAATGGTGGCAGGCAAGGGCGGCCGAAATACCGCCTGTCTTCACGAGCGCCAGGCGCGGCGAATCCTGAAGACCCTGCATCCGGTGGGCGTCGGCACAGGCGGACTGGCATGTTCCGCAGCCGATGCACCTCTCCGGGTTGATGTCGATGAAGCGGTTCATCCCCACTTCCTTTCAAAATAACGGGCCGGGCTCCCGAACGTACGGGACGCCCGGCCCAAAAAGCCAACGAGAACGGGACTACACGATTTGATTCACGTGCGTCTCGTCGTCGAACTTGGCGGCGCCGGGCTCAACATCCTGGGGAGCGGCGGCGTCCACCAGAGCCTGCTTGAGCTCGGTGTACTGACGCTCCACCTCGCCCTCTGCCCAGACCTGGTCGGCAATGGCGTCGACCTGGCAGGCGGAGAACTTGTCCTCGGGCGTATGCGAGACCGGGTCGACCTTGTGCATGGTCAGCTCGTTGCACTTGCCGATCCACCACTGGTAGGTCATATAGACCGTGCCCTTGTTGATACGGTCGCTCACGTCGGCGCGGCTGTATACCTGGCCGCGGCGGCTGTGGATCGAGACGATGTCGCCGTTCTTGATGCCGCGCGCCTGGGCGTCCGCGGGATTCATGCGGACAAAGCCGGGCTCGTCGGCGAGCAGCGCCAGCGTCTTGCAGTTGCCGGTCATCGAGCGGCAGCTGTAGTGGCCGACCTCACGGACGGTGCACAGAATGAGCGGGTACTCATCGTCGGGAAGCTCGGAGGGCGCCTCCCAGTCGTGCGCCATCAGGTTGGCGCGGCCGTCCTTGGTGGTGAACTTGCCGCCAGCGAACATGTCGGGCGTACCGTGGTCGTTCACATCGGTGCTCTTGACGGGCCACTGGGCGTAACCGCCCTCGGGAGCCATCTTCTCGTAGGTCGCGCCCACAAAGTTGGGGCACAGGCTGATGCACTCGTTCCAGATCTGCTCGGTGTTGTCGTAGTGCATGGGGTAACCCATACGCGTAGACAGGTCCGCAAAGATCTCCCAGTCGTGACGGCACTCGCCCTTGGGCGGAACGGCCGCGTCAAAGTGCTGGAAGCTACGGTCGGATGCGGTAAAGACACCCTCGTGCTCGCCCCAAGAGGTGGCAGGCAGGATGACGTCGGCGAGCATAGTCGTCTGCGTCATAAAGATGTCCTGGCAGATGAACAGGTCCAGCTCGGAGAGCGTCTTGCGCATTCCGGCCGAATCGGGCTCAGTCTGGACCGGGTCCTCGCCGTAGTTGTAGAAGCAGTGCACCTTGCCCTCGTCGACCAGGTGACCCAGGTCGGTGAGCTTGTAGCCCTCCTCGAGCGGGAGCTTTTCCTCGGGCACGCCCCAAGCCTTGGCAAACTTGGCACGCACTGCCGGGTCGGTGACTTTCTGGTAGCCAGGGTACAGGTTGGGCAGCATGCCCATATCGCAGGAGCCCTGGACGTTATTCTGGCCACGCACGGGCGCGAGGCCGGAATTGGGTTTGCCGATCTGGCCGGCAACGCAGGCGATGGAGGCGATGGTGTGCACCGTCTTCAGGTTCTGCTTCTGCTGGCATACGCCCATACCCCAGCCAATGATGGCAGAGGGCTTCGCCGTGGCGTACATCTCGGCAGCTTGGTGGATCAACGCGGGCTCGACACCCGTGATGTCCTGTACGGATTCGGGAGTGTAGTTCTTGATGGTCTCCCACCACTCGTCAAAGCCGTTCGTGTGCTCGGCGACGAATTCCTTGTCGTAGAGGCCATCGTTGACCAAGCAGTTGGCAAAGGCGTTGAGGAACGCGACGTTGCAACCGTTCTTGATCGGAAGGTAGAGATCGGCGATACGCGCGGTTTCGATATGGCGCGGGTCGGCGACGATGATCTTGCAACCCTTTTCTTTGGCTCGCACGATACGCCTTGCGACGATGGGGTGCGAATCGGCAGGGTTATAGCCGAAGAGGAAAATGCAGCCCGCATCCTCCATACCGGGGATGGAGCATGACATGCAACCTGAACCAACCGTGTCCATCAGACCGAGGACAGTAGGGCCGTGTCAAGTACGGGCGCAGTTGTCCACGCTGTGGGTGCCGATGCACGCACGCGTAAACTTCTGCATGACGTAGTTCGCCTCATTGCCGCCGCCTCGCGAAGAGCCGGTGGTCATGACAGCGTTAGGACCATATTCGTCAATTATGGCCTGCATCTTAGATGCGGTGAAATCCAGTGCCTCGTCCCAGCTTACGCGCTCAAGATCCGCGCCCTTGGTGCGGCGGATCATCGGGTGCAGTACGCGAGGAGTCAAGATCTTGGTGTCGTTGATGAAGTCGTAGCCGCTCATGCCCTTAAGGCACAGCTCGCTCTGGTTGGTGATGCCGTTGAGCGGTTCGGTACCCACGACCTGGCCGTTTTGGACCAAGAGGTTAAACTGGCAACCGGCGCCGCAGTACGGGCAGATCACTTTATGCTTCTCCATGACACCCTCCTTCCTTTCTCTGCTACCGAATACTCGGTTCTTATTTGACAATCATTGGGCCTGTATGGCCGGCCGTTTACGCCTCGTTTTCGATGGTGGCGCGGGCACGCTCGGCAGTCAGTTCTGCCAGGCGCTCCTCGTCTACCAGGGTGAGGCCCTTGGTCGGGCACGCCTCGGCACACGCCGGACCGCCGGGACGCTCCACGCACAGGTCGCACTTGAGCACGAAGCTCTTGGTCTGCGAACCCACGCGCACGTCACCCATCAAGACGGGGACCTGCGTGGTCGCCACGCTCACGGCGCCAAAGGGGCATGCCATGACGCAGCTCTTGCAGCCGATGCAGTTGTCCTCGTTGACGCCGATACGATGGTTCTTTGGATCAAAGAACAAGGCGCCCGTAGGACAGGCCTTCGCGCACGGAGCGTCCTCGCAGTGGTGACATGCCACCGGCGCGGAGATCTCGTAGGTGCGCGTTACGCGCAAGCGAGGTGCGGCGATGTTGCCGGGAATATCGTGTGCCTCGATGCACGCCGCCATACAGGTTTGGCACCCAATGCAGCGCGAGGAATCGGCTACGACTCGTTTATTGCCCATGTTGTTCACTCCCTCCTGAATCCCATGCCGGAGAGACCCTGTCGACGTTGCCCCAAGCCGCCCGTGGCCTGGCATCGGCGTATCGAATGCATGCGGCGAAACAGGCACTCGGTAGAATTTCTCCAACGGTATACAGGTTGAATATACGCAGTTGCAGGGGGCAAACTTGAGCATAAGCCCTGCAATACGGGTGTATTGCAGGGGTTTTGGCAGGTTGGAATTATTCTCGATAGGATATAAAGGTGAGTGTATTACACGCGTACGTTCGAGAGAGATTTCACGCCCGCTTCTAAAGGATGTAGTACGTTTGTAATATTGTTCACACTCAATTACTCGAGTGCAATAAAGTAGTCGTTATAAAATTGGCTATTATTAGCCGATACTGTATTTGACTATTCATATTGCCCGCTCATTAAGGGAGGCCAGTGATGTCATCGACTCAAAAACGAGCCATCCTGCAGGTGCGCATTCGCGAGGAAGACAAGCAGCATGCCGAGCATCTCTACGACGCCATGGGCACATCGCTCGCCGAGACCGTCCGTCTTTTTGTCGCGCAGAGCATTTTGATGCGCAAGCTTCCCTTTCAGCCGGTCGCTGTGCGCTCAAAGGACGGCACCGCCGCCTATGGATCGCTCAAAGCATATGGGGACCCCAATCGCCGCTCCGAGGAGCGCAATGCCTGGATTGAGTATCTTGCCACAGAAAGCGACGATTCGATTTTGGGCCCCGAGGAAGTAGATATCCATGAGTAGCACCATCATCGACGAGACCGTCATCCTGCGCTACCTGCTTGACGACGACGAAGTTCTGTCCCCGCGCGCCGCCAAGGTCATCGCCACGCGCACCGCTCGCGTCTACCCCGAAATCATCACGCGTGTCGTGGTCACGCTGCGCGACGTCTATAAGGTTCCCCGCGTTGAGATTGCTACGGCCATGAGAAGGCTGCTCGATGACGTCATGGTCGACGAGCCCACCGTTGTCGCCCTTGCCATCAAACTCTTTGGCAAGACCCATATGGACTTTACCGACTGCCTCCTCGCAGCCCGAACCGCCATCTACAACGATGATGTCGTGAGCTTTGGCAAGCCTATCATCCAAGGCATGATCGATTACCGCCGTAAACGCCAAACCGCTGCCGACGCTCGCGATGGCCGCGCAACCCACGGAGCCCATAGCCGAAGCACCGACGCCCGCAGTCACAGCACCGACGCCACCATCGACAAGCTCCGCCACCAACCCCCCCGCCACTAACCGACAGGCAACGGCATCGCCCGCCCCTCAGCCCCATCCCCTCCTAAGTTGCGGTGAAATAGTTCCTGTTTTCAAGCTTCCACGGGCCTTTTAGGAACTATTCCACCGCAACTTCCAGGTTGGCCATCCGAAACCGACAGCCTTGGACCGCGAATCCTACTGTTCGCCACGAAATGTGCCTATCTACTACGTTTAACCGATTGCCCTCGACCATACCGAAATCCGAAAAATCAATACCGCTGGTAGACGGCTTGCTGATTTTCCGAAAATGCCGCTATGGTCGACCCCTGCGGGCCAAACGTAGTAGATGGGCCGCTTTCGTGGCTCAGCACCGGACCAGTCATTTAGGGACAGGGCTTTTTTGACCACATTTGCCAGCCTATCGCTAGAGTAGTCAAAACAGCCCCGTCCCAAATTAGCTACCCCGGCCTTCAATGGGTTCGCAAAAGCCAAACGACAGCCCGTATTTCACCGCAACTTAGGTGGGGCGGCATCGATTCCCGTCACCCCGTGCACTTACGAAAATGGCTCTGGCACCAAATGGAGCCAAAGCCGTTAAAACTATCCTATGGAGCGGGCGACGGGAATCGAACCCGCGTCATCAGCTTGGAAGGCTGGGGTTCTACCATTGAACTACGCCCGCAAGATATGGTCGGGACGACAGGATTTGAACCTGCGACATCCTGCTCCCAAAGCAGGCGCGCTACCAAACTGCGCCACGTCCCGAAGGTGTTGAGCAGCTAAGGTCTAAACCTTGCGTGTCCCAAAGCGAAGGAAATTATAGGGGAGACTCCCCGCCTGTGCAAGCG
>DBGBJN010000243.1:0-5559 GCA_048449885.1 Collinsella sp. | reverse complement strand
GAGCCTCCTCATGCTGTGTTGCATACAGAACAAACGACCGGCATAGCTCCGCCGGTCTTTTGGGTACTTTAGCATACTAGAGTGCTTGCGGGGAAAATCCTTGTCCGCAGCTCACACCGTATTCATTTGGAAACATAGGGGCAGACGCTCAGCTAAATCTGACGATTATCTAGGCCAACCAGAAACCATATCCCGTTTTTCGTCTAAAAACTGGGATGCAGTTTCCGCTGAGGACCTTTTCCGAACTGCTTCTGCAGCGGCTGTTTTGGCTCCGGGACCGCGTCAATCGCATATCTTTATGGCGCCTTTATCCTACACATGTTGTATAACTACCAAATGTGGAATATAACAAAGAGCAAAACATAGGCTGAGCGTTATGGAGGATTGAGGTTGAAAGAGAAGCTATTTCGATGGGTCGTGAAGCACCGCAAACCCATCATCGCGTTCTATGCGGTGGCAGCACTGGTATGCCTGTTCCTGCGCCAGTTTGTAGGCGTTAACTACGACATTACGAGCTATCTGCCCGACGAAGCGGCGTCGACCGTCGCTCTGAATACCATGGGTGATGAGTTTGAGGGTGACATTCCCAACTGTCGCGTTATGGTGCCCAATGTCTCGATCGCTCAGGCGCTCAAATACAAGGACAAAATCAAAAAGGTCGACGGCGTCGAGGAGGTCCTATGGCTTGACGACGCGGCAGATATCGATCAGCCGCTTGCCACGCAAGACAAAGACACCGTTGAGACCTATTACAAAAAGAACAACGCCCTGTTTACGGTGACGGTTAATTCCGAAAAGGAGATCGAGGCAACCGACGCTATTCGAGATATCGTGGGCGACGAGGGCGCCATTACGGGCTCGGCCATGTCTAACGCGCTCGCCACCACATCGACCGAGCAGCAGATCAGCATTATCACGGTCGCTGTCATAGCGATTATCTTCGTGATTCTGGTCATCACGACTACCAGCTGGGCCGAACCCATCCTGGTGCTGCTGGGCCTGGGCGTCTCGGTGTTTATCAACTGGGGCACCAACCTCATCTTTGGCGAGATTAGCTTTGTCACCAACTCTGCGGGCTCCATTTTGCAGGTTGCCATCGCGCTGGACTTCTCGGTCTTTTTGCTGCACCGCTTTAACGAGGAGCGTGGCCGCCACGGCAGCGTTGCCGAAGACATGGTGCAGTCGTGCTGCCTGTCCTCGGTCGCCGTGTTTTCGAGCGGTTGCACGGTCTGCATCGGCTTTATCGCGCTTGCCGCCATGCAGTTTAAGATCGGCCCCGACCTTGGTCTTGCCCTTGCAAAGGGTATCGCCATCAGCCTGGTATCGGTCTTTACCTTTGTTCCTTCGATGTTCGTTCAGTTCGATGGCTTTGTGCAAAAATCGCAGCACAGGCCCTTTGTCCCGCCGCTGGGTAAGTTCGCCCGTCTGGTGCTCAAGGTCTGTATCCCCGCTGCCGTCGTGATCCTCGCCGTGGTTTACCTTGCGCGTGTGGCATCGACCTCCAGCGATATCACGTACTACTACGGCACTTCGCACATTTTTGGTTCGGATACGCGGCTTGGTCAGGATATGGACAAGGTCAAGGAGGTCTTTGGCAACTCCGATACCTACGTTGTGCTCGTTCCCCGTGGAGAGGTGAGCGAGGAGCAGGCACTCTCCAATGAGCTCAAGGCGCTCCCCGAGGTCAAGTCCATCCAGAGCTATGTTGACGTTGCGAGTCCCTATATCCCCACGGGCATGGCCGAAAAGGACACGCTCGATCTGGTGGAGGGAGAGCACTACAGCCGTTTGGTGCTCACGGTTACCGCGCCCTACGAGGGTCCGAGTACATTTAAGCTGGTCAAGAAGATTCGTTGTATCGCGGACAAACATTATCCGGGTAAGGCAATGCTCGCCGGCGAGGGCGTGAGCACCACCGACCTTAAGGACACCATCACCGTCGATAAGGGCAAGGTCGACCTCATCGCCGTCGTGGCCGTGTTCGCGGTCTTGCTGCTGGCCACCAAGTCGCTGAGCCTGCCGATCATCTTGGTGCTCGTGATTGAGACCTCGATCTGGATCAACTTTGCTGCACCGCTCTACACCGGTATGCACGAGTTCTTCCTCGCCTACTTAATTGTGAGCTCCATCCAGCTGGGCGTTGCCGTCGACTACGGCATCCTGATTGCTGACCGCTATCGTGAGGACCGCGTGACCATGCATAAGCGCGAAGCGCTACTCGAGACCATGGAAGCTTGCACGATTCCTGTTTTGACCTCTGGATCGGTTCTGCTGATCAGTGGCTTCCTGATCCATGCGATCTCGAGCCACGGCGTGCTCAAGCAGATCGGCTGGTTCCTGGGCGTCGGCGTGAGCATCTCCCTAGTCGCCGTACTCTTTGCGCTGCCGGGTTTCCTGTATGTGCTCGATGGCCTCATCGGCAAGACCACGCTCAAAGCTCATTTTTTGCCCAAGGATGCCCAGGATCCGGTTTCGGATACCACCGAGGCATCGGCTGCGGACGGCTCCGCTCAGTAACGTTTTACAAAGCAGTTGGAAGGAATACCGCAATGCATACCCATACCACTGATACCGCTTCGAAAGAGCTCAAAGCCCAACGCGATCTTGTACGTCGTCCCCATAAGCGCATCGCTGCGCTCGCTCTTGCCGCCGGTCTGACCGTGGCCCTTACCGTTCCCGGTGCCGTTGTGTTCGCCGACGGCGTAGGGTCGACGAGCGCTGCCTCGGCTACGAGTGAACAGATGGCGACGGACTCCGATAACAGCACGCCGGGATATAAGAAAAACCAGGTCGTATACGTCAAAACCGATGCCGACGGCAATCGCACGGGTGTTTACGTGGTCAATAGCTTCGAGGCCAATAAGGGCGTCAAGATCGACGATGCCGGCACCTATAACAAAGTGACCAACCTATCGACGACTCAAAAACTAACGGACGACAGCGGGTCGGTTGCCGTTACGGGCCAGGGAGTGCAGGACTTTGTCTACCAGGGCGATCTGGACAAGAACACTCAGATGCCGTGGAACGTCACCGTGGCATACCAGCTCGATGGCCGCGATATCGACGCCAAGGATTTGGCGGGCAAGAGCGGCAAGCTCACCATGAAGCTCAAGGTCGAAAAGAATGACGACTATACCGGTGGCGATTATGCCGATAACTACCTGGTTCAGATTACCGGTCAGCTTAAGGATGCCGAGGCACACGATATTGAGGCTGAGGGCGCCACGGTTGCTGCCAACGGCTCCAACACGCAGCTTACCTACATGGTGATTCCCGGCAGCACCGGAGACTACACCATTACGACCGATGTTGAGGATTTTGAGTTTGATGGCTGGCAGATTGTCGGCGTGCCGCTGAATCTTGCCATCGATGTGGACTCGAGCAGCATGGATACGAGCCAGCTCGTGGAGCTCTCCAACGGTATTGCTACGGCCAATAGCGGTGCTGGCCAGGTTGCCGACGGTGTCAAGACGCTCGCGGCCTCGCTTGCCACGGCCAATACCGGTGCCGGCACGCTGTCCAGTGGCGCCGCTGCGCTCGCGGCGGGTACGAGTCAGCTCAACGCGCAGGTCCCCACGCTGGTCGAAGGCGTGAGCAACCTTAATGCCGGTGCCGAGGGGGTTAATGCCGGTGCCGTGCAGCTTAAGGGCGGTGCGTCCGATCTTTCGGCGGGCCTTTCCAAGCTGCAGGGGAGCGCACAGCAGATCTCGGGCGGCATAAGTGGAATTGCCGCTGGGTCCGATACGTACGTCGACGCGCTGACGCTGGGCAAGCAGGCTCAGGAGGCAAACCTTGCCAAGGCGCAGGCTGCGGCCAAGGCGGCCCAGGACGCCGTGACCGCTACGTCGGGCAACGCCTACAGCGCGCTGTACGGGCCGCAGGGTCTTACGGCGGCGCTCAGCGGCGAGGGGCAGTACCTTGCCGGTGCACAGCAGGCGCTCGGCGGGGCAAAGCAGGCCGCGAGCGCCATGGGCAACGATGCGGCAAAGGCTAACGCCGAGAGCGCAAAGGCTGGCGCCGAGAGCACCGTTGCATCTATTGCCGCTGCCAAGGCGGCGGTCGCCGATGCTCAGGACGCGCTGGATAACGCGGCCGATCTCGACTCCGCCAAGGCTGCGGCAGCCAAGCTAAGCGAGGCTACGGCACAGCTGGATGCCGCCACCGCAAGTGCCGGCAGTGCTGCTACCAGCGCGGGTGCCGCCGCCACGGCGGCATCGAGCGCCGATGCGACGGGTCTTACCGCGCTTCTCGATTCTGCATCCAATGCCGTTGCGGGCGCGCAGGGTCTTAACACGCAGGTGTCGCAGGACCTTAAGGGTGCCGAGTCCATGTTTGGCACGCTTACCGATCAGGTTACGACTTTGGCCCAGGCGGCCGGCGCCCAGGGCGGCGCCCAGGGTGCCGTCACCGCGCTCGATAGCGCCATTCAGGGCTACACCACTGTCCAGGATGGCCAACAGCTGAGCCTGGCCGGAGCCATCGCCTATATGAACAGCGCGATCAACCCGGCAAACCCCACGGCCGTGAACCCCGGTCTTGTCGCCGGTGTTGGCTCTGCAGCAACGGGCGCGGGTCAGCTGAGCGATGGCGCCGCGGCTCTTGCCGCGGGCACCGACCAGCTTGCTGCGGGCACACAGCAGCTCAACGGTGCCACGCCCGCGCTTGCCAACGGCGCATCACAGCTCAACAACGGTGCGGCGCAGCTCAAGACAGGTGCTGCTAGCCTTGCTGGCGGCATGAATCTTCTCTCCTCGGGTGCAGGTACGCTTGCCAGCGGCGCATCCGAGCTCGGCAACGGCATGCAGGAGCTTACCGACCGAACGAGCAATCTCGATACTCAGGTCATCGACACCGTTAAGGACAAGATCGAGGAAATGCTCAACCCCGGCTTTACGCCGACGGACTTTGTCAACGGCGAGCAGGGCGGACATATAAATCGCGTGCAGTTTATCTATATGACGGGCGCGATCAGCAAGTAGGCAGCCGCGCCCTTGTGGCGATTGGCATCGATAGCAAGTTATGAGGGGAGGGGCCGTCGGGCATTGTCTCGGCAGCCCCTCTTTGCTGTCAGCGGCCACTTCGCGTCTTTGCAGAAGCTGTACCGCAAGATTTGTGTTTGGAAGGAGACGCGCTTTCTGCAAGGGGCGGAGCGCGGAAAGCATGTCCCGGATTTGATGCTCGGAACGGGATGAGCTTTCCGGATCGGACCCCAAGCGGAAAGCGCGTCCCGTTTCGGGGCTTCAGAATGGGACGCATCCGGAAACCGCATCCCACTCTGAGCCGAAATTCCGGGATGAGATTTCCGCCGAGGACACCCTGCGCCGACGGCAACGCAAAAAGGGCGCCCGCGCGAATGCGGACGCCCTTGTGTAGGGTCGAGATATCAACCAGCCAAGATATCGGCCCTGCGGCCAGCTCTTAGTAGTCGAACTGGTGGTAGTAGCGGCGGTACTTGAGGTTGTGCTTGGTGACCAGCTCGTAGTTGCGCGAGAGGCGGTCGGTGGTGAGCACCGACAGGATCCACGGCGACACGATGACGCGGAAGTCGTCGTCCAGGCC
>DBGBJN010000242.1:0-6001 GCA_048449885.1 Collinsella sp. | reverse complement strand
CGCCTGACGGCCGACGCCGCCATGTACCACTTTGTGACGGGCTTTACGGCTAAGATTCCCGGCACCGAGGTCGGCGTCACCGAGCCCACGCCCACGTTCTCTTCGCTGTTCGGCGAGCCGTTTATGCCGCTCGACCCCATGGTTTACGCCAAGATGCTCGGCGAGCGCATTGCAGACGGCCGCACGCGTGTGTACCTGGTCAACACCGGCTGGATCGGCGGCGGCTACGGCGTGGGTCATCGCATCGAGCTGGCCTACACGCGCTCGCTGGTCGCGCGCGCCCTCGACGGCACCATCGAGGACAGCGAGTTCGTGCACGACGACATCTTTAACGTCGACATTCCCACGACGTGCCACGGCGTGCCCGATGGCATCCTGGTGCCGCGCCAATACTGGCAGAGCACCGCGCGCTACGACGAGGCCGCGCACAACCTGGCCGTGATGTTCGAGGAGAACTTCGAGAAGAAGTACTCGCACCTGCCCGAGTCCGTCAAGGCCGCCGGTCCGCACGCTCAGGTGCACGCCGACGCTCGTCATCGCGGCCACGGTTTGCTGGGACTCCGCCACTAGCGTCGCCTCAGACCCAAAACCACCATAAAGGGGCCAGTGCATCTTTGTGGTGGTTTTGCTCGCGTGGATGACTCGGGTTACAATACGCCTGACATATCGTCCCCTTCTCCGGATGGGGACAGCGCAAGCGTTCTTGTGACGGCACCGTAGGACTTTGAAGGTGGCCGTTGTAAGGGCGCTTTTTGTTTAGGCGCCCTCACTCGGGCGCGCACAATGAAGGGAGAGCGTATGAAGAGCTTTATTGCCGAGGATTCATTCTGGGAGCTGTTTCCGCAGGCAGCGGTCGGTGTTGTGGTCGTGGAGGGCATGAAGCCCACGGCTCAGATTCCTCAAGAGGACGTGGATGCGATTGCGGCGTTGCTCGACCGCGCCAATATCGATGCGGAGCGTCATCTGACCAGCGACACTATCAGCGAGAACGCACCGGTCAAGGCATGGCGCGAGGCCTATCGTCTGTTCAAGACCAAGAAAGGCGCGCGCTGCTCGATCGAGAACTTGCTCAAACGCGTGCTCAAAGGCAAGCCGGTGGGCCACATCACACCGGCGGTGGATATCTACAACACGGTGTCGCTGACCTACGCGCTGCCCGTGGGAGGCGAGGATCTGCATGCGATCGAGGGAGACCTTCGCTTGAAGGTGACCGACGGTGGCGATGCGTTCTTGCCGCTTGGCGAGGAGGCGGACGATCCGACGCTGCCCGGCGAGCTCGCCTACATCGACGATGCGGGCGCTGTGTGCCGCTGCTGGAACTGGCGCGACGGCGTTCGCACGGCGCTGTCCGATAATTCGGCCGATGCGTTCCTGGCGATTGAGTGCGTGGAGTCCGAGCGGATGGGGGATTGCCAGGCTGCGATCGATCGCTTAGCCGAGCTGCTTGAGCGCTATCTGGGAGCGACGGTTGTCATTAAGACGCTTGTGACTCGCGATAACCCGCGCGTGGAACTGTAACTCGGTCCAAACCACTACGCAAACCACCACAAAGGTGCCTGTCCCCTTTGTGGTGGTTTTTATGTTGATGGGTTAACAATTGGGATATTTGGGTACGGGGGTTCGGACATGCGGCTAAGATGTTTACCCGTTAGCATCATGTAAGCGAAAGGTGGTCGTCACCATGCAGTGGAACGACGAGACACGTTTTGAGGACTTTGTCGGACTGATCAGCGGCCTCTACAAGGAGATTCAGCGCATCAAGACGTCCGAAGGTGCAAGGCTGGGCCTCAAGGGCTCCGACGTTATGTGCCTGTACTATCTTGAGCGCAGCAAGGACGGCCTGACTGGCGCCGACCTCGCCCGCATGGCCGGCGTTACCCGAGCCGCCGTTTCGCGCACACTGGCACATCTGGAGGAGGGCGGCTACGTCGAGGTCGATGACTCGGGTGATGCGGCCGTCAAGTACCGTGCTCCGGTGCGCCTGACTGCCCTGGGCGGCGAGAGCATGAGCGAGGCCGATCGCATCATTCGCGAAGTGCTCGACACCACCAGTAAGGCCATGGGCGTGGAGCAGCGCGAGCAGATGTACGCGTCGCTGCGCACGATTCTCAATACCCTGCGCGAGATCTAAGGCCGCCAAGGTATTTGCTTCCCATTAACAACTGCATAGTCCCGTTTGAGCGCGTATACCGTGCCGGGGCATTGCTGTCAAAATTCCCCGCGCGAGACCTGCGCAAGAAAGGATTCGCTATGTCCGTCCGCATTATTACCGATTCCGCAAGCGATATGTCGCCGGCCGAGCACCCAGCACTGGCCGTTTTGCCGCTGTCCGTCACCTTTGGCACCGATGTGTACATGGATGGCATCGACATCGATCACCAGCGCTTTTACGAGATGCTCGTGGAGCGCGATGAGCTGCCCAAGACCGGACAGGTCAACCCGTACGCGTTTTCGCAGGCGATTGCCGAGGCGCGTGAGGCCGGCGACGAGGCCGTGATTATTACCGTGGGCGCTAAGCTTTCGGGTACAAATCAGAGTGCCCGTACCGCACTTGCCGAGGCGCCGGGCGGCGACGTGTACGTGGTGGATAGCAATAACGTCACTCTGGGCGAGCGTGTCCTGGTCGAGTATGCCCTTCGCCTGGTGAACGAGGGCCGTAGTGCGGCCCAGATCGCGGCGGCCGTCGAGGCCGTCCGTGACCGCGTGGTCGTCATCGGCCTGCTCGAGACGCTGGAGTACCTGGTGCGCGGCGGTCGTCTGTCTGCTGCGGCTGGCGCCGTGGGCACGCTGCTCAACGTAAAGCCTGTGGTGGCTGTCGAGGACGGTCTGATCGTGCAGCTGGGCAAGGCGCGCGGTTCCAAGAACGGCCGCAACCTGCTGAACCAAAAGGTCGAAAAGGCGGGCGGCATCGACTTTTCCATGCCGCTGGCGCTCGGCTATACGGGTCTTTCGGATGCGGTGCTCAAGAAGTATATCGAGGACAGCGCGGCACTTTGGGCTGGCCACACCGAGGGCGAGTTGCCCGTTCACACCATCGGCGCCACCATCGGTACCCACGTAGGCCCTGGCGCCGTAGCCGTAGCCTTCTTCCAGCCCGCCAACTAACCGACCTGCCATAAACCACCACAAAGGTGCCTGTCCCCTTTGCGGTGGTTTATGCTTTTCAGGGTGGAAGGGAGCGAGCAATGGCGTCTGAGGGCTTTTTTGAACGGGTGTACGAGGTGGTCGAGCAGATCCCCGAGGGGATGGTCGCCACGTATGGTCAGGTGGCGCTGCTTGCCGGTCGACCACGAAGTGCGCGGTATGTGGGGTATGCCCTGCATAGCAATCCGCGCCCCGGCGAGATTCCCTGTCACCGCGTGGTGTTTGCCGACGGGCGCATATGCGAGGGTTTTGCTTTTGGCGGTCCCGATGCTCAACGTGAGCTTTTGCTAGGGGAGGGTGTGGCGTTTAAGGACGACATGCGCGTCGACCTGGCCGTCTGTCGTTGGCCTGCCGGACTCTAACAGCTCTGCCGTGGCCAGAACCACCACAAAGGTGCCTGTGAACTGCCTCCCATTTCTTGGACATCGGGAAATGGGAGGTTTTCCATGAGTATAGACCTCAGGGTGAAGCACGACCTGGAGTCCAGGAGGCGGGCCGTCGAGCTCTTCGACGCCGGCGTCGGCTGCAAGCCGGCGGCCGAGGCCCTGTCCGTCCCCCGCGAGACCGTGAGAGAATGGCAGTGGGTATACCGGGCGTTCGGAAGCGAGGCGCTGCTGTCCATGGACGGGAAACAATCCAGTTACACATTCGAGCAGAGGGTCGCCGCGGCGTCGGCCGTGGTCGACGGCGGGATGGCGAAGGCCGACGCCATGGCCGAGTTCGGGATCAGGTCGAAGTCCCCGCTGGAGCGCTGGTGCAGGCTCTACCGCGAGGGCGGCGCCGAGGCGCTGCGGCCCCGCCCGAAGGGCAGGCCGAGGGGGTCGAGGTCGAAGCCCCGGGCCCGCACCCGCGAGCAGGAGCTCGAGGAGCGCTGCCGCAGACTCGAGGCCGAGGTCGCCTACCTAAAAAAATTGCGCGCCCTGGTCGAGCGGGACGGGCTCTGACCAGGGCGGCGGCCGAGGCGGTGAGGGCGCTGCGCGCGGAGGGGCACTCCCTGCGCCACCTGCTGGAGTGCTCGGGGCTCAGGAGGTCGACCTACTACTACGCGCTGGCGCACCCGCGGAGGCCGACCAGGCCCGAGCTGCGCGACGCCGCGGCCGAGATATTCTCGCGCACCGCCAACGGCTGCGGGCACCGGCAGATAGCCATGTGCCTGCGCGCCGAGCTGGGCGCGGTCGTGGCCGACAAGACCGTGCTCAAGATGATGCGCGAGATGGGCATCCGGTGCGGGATACGCCGCCGGGGCTCCCGCCGCCGGTACAGCTCCTACAGGGGGCTCGTGGGAAGCACGTTCGAGAACGTCATCGCGAGGGACTTCGGCGCCGAGGGGCCGTGGCAGAAGCTCGGCACCGACGTCACCGAGTTCAAGGTGGCCGGCGCCAAGGCCTACTGGGCCCCGGTGCTCGACTTCTGCACGAAGGAGATCGTGGCGAGCGACATATCGACCTCGCCGGACCTCGCCCAGCAGCACAGGATGCTCGACCGGCTCCTCGAGGCCCTGCCCGACGGGGCGGCGCCGACCATGCACTCGGACATGGGCTGGCAGTACCAGCACGAGTCCTACGCCTCCAGGCTGGAGGGGGCGGGCATCACCCAGAGCATGTCGCGCAAGGGGAACTGCATCGACAACGCCGCCACCGAGCAGCTCTTCGGCCACGTGAAGGACGAGTTCTACCGCGGCAGGGAGTGGGGCAGCTTCGGGGACTTCAAGCGCGACCTGGAGGAGTACATAGCCCATTGGAACACGCGGCGCAGGCAGGTAAGATTGAAGGGCCTGACGCCGGAGGAGTTCCGGGACCGGGCCCTTGCGGCGTAGTCGCTATTTATTCAGTCCAAGTTTCGGGGCGCAGTTCACTGTCCCCTTTGTGGTTGTTTTCTGCTGCAGGTTTACCGGGGCTAACTTATGGAGAAGCTATGGCGGCGAATATTGATGCTGCAAAGTAAACCACGGTGAACTATATTGTATTCAGCAACGGAGCAGGCAATAGGCGATGAAAAAGCCTGCCCTGTTGAGTTTGATTCGCATTCCTCCCCTCTGTGCGATTCAACGGTGTACTTCGGGAACAGGCCCGCTGGCAACTAACTGCCGGCGGGCCTGTTCCCGTTTGTCGGGGGAGTGCGATGGACGGAGCCGAAGCGGTCCGGCTCCAAAAAAGGCGGACGCCGTAGCGCCCGCCCTAAAGCAATCGAAAGCTCAAGCCAGCAGATTGGTCTAGTACACCATGCCCATGGCGTCCTGAACCTCTGCCAGGGTCTGATCGGCGATCTCGTTGGCGCGACGGTTGCCCTCGTGCAGGACGTCCTTCACATAGTCCAGATCGTTCTCGTAGCGCTGACGACGCTCGCGGATCGGCGCGAAGTACTCGTTGACGGCCTCGGTCACGTACTTCTTGAGCTGGCCGGAGCCGCCCATGCCGATCTCCTCGGCAATCTCGACCTCGGAGCGACCGGTGCAGATGGCGGCGGTCGAAAGCAGGCCAGACACGCCGGGGCGGTTCTCGGGATCGAACGTGATCATGCGCTCGGAGTCGGTCTGGCTCTTCTTGATGCGTTTGGCCGTCTCCTCGGCGGTCATCGAAATATTGATGGCGTTGCCGTAGCTCTTGCTCATCTTGCGACCGTCCAGGCCGGGCAGCAGCGGGGTCTCGGACAACAGCGCGTCGACCTCGGGAAATACCTTGCCGTAGCGGTTGTTAAAGCGGCGTGCGATGGTGCGGGTGAGCTCGATGTGCGGCAGCTGGTCGCGACCGACGGGCACCACATTGCCCTTGCAGAACAGGATGTCGCAGGCCTGGTGCACCGGGTAGGTGAGCAGAAGGCCGGTGAGCTCGTGGCCCGAGGCCTCCATCTCGGCCTT